>NYTD01000167.1 GCA_002683315.1 Deltaproteobacteria bacterium
CTTTTTTTCAGGAACATTGTTCATGCTCTCGCATATCGGAAAAGGACTACTCGCTCCGTTGGCTGTTGCGAGTATGTATCATATGAGGGTTTTTGCTACCTCTGGACTGGAAAGCAGTATGTTTTGGTTTTTTCTGGTTTGTGTCGTCTTCTTTCTTTTGTCGAATCAGGCCAAAAGATGTGCATTTTTTTCTGTGCTGTGTGTTTTGTGCCGGCCTGAGGGACTGCTTGTGATCCCTTTGGTTTTTGTGAGTCTCTCCGCCAATCGTATTCTATATGCGATGTATACCCTTGCTCCGATATTGGTGTATTTTTTTTGGAAGGACTGGTATTTCGGAGATCTTTTACCCAACACATACTGGGCCAAAGGAAGTGAGCCTCGTTGGGAGCAAGGTAAACAGTACTTATCATTGGTTTTTGGAATGTATGGACTTAGTGTGTTGGGATGGTTTGCATGTTTTGGTTTGTCTTCTCAAGCGAAACGTTTTTTGTTGGGATTTACGTTGATTTTTACCATCCAATTATGGAAAGGCGGAGGCGGATTTATGTTTGCCCGACTGGCACTCCCTATTATTTTATGTCTTGTGATAGCCATTGAACTTTGGGCAAGTACATATATTTCTGAAAAACGGTACCCTTTGATAGCTTTTATTTTTGGAATATTTTTTGCTATTTCTCCTTATCCTGCTGGACTAACACAGGGGATGGTAGATGGAATTGTAGAAGAGAAGGACTGGTATCCGATTGAGTCTGTACTGACAGCGAAAGAGCTTGGTCTTGAATTACATGAGTATACCAAAGGTACTGATGTTCGAATCTCAATCTTGGGGGCTCAGGCGATGCTGGCATATTATGCGAAGTTACCATATGTGCTGGAATCTATGGCAGGACTAACAGACAAGGAATTGGCTCGTATGCCAGCCAAGGGAAATCGTATCGGTCATGGTAAAAAGGCTTCATTGGAATATATGCGCACACGTAACATAGATGTTTTGTTGTCACACAGGAATCCAATGTCTGTGCCAGAATGGGCAAAGATATCAATGGGGAATGTTGAAGGAGTGCTCATTACGTATAGATCTCCTGTAATAGAACAACTTCGAGCGAAAGGTGCTTCGGTTACAGATATTCCTCAATGGATTGATGAACAAATTTTGAAAGACCTTCCGAAGGGAGAGCGAATTGATCTCTTCGATCAAATGCATGATTTTTATTTCATCCCATCTAATGATGAAGAGAGAAAACAAAAGATGTTTGACTGGGTCAAACGTGTCCCATAATGAGAAGAGATAGACTGATATTACTAGGCAGATTGATTTAGGAGTATATTTTCTACTTAAATTCTTCTCGATTGGGATCGACTGCAGGTTGTACATCGACATACATAGAACTGTATTCATTTACGACAAACATTCCTGTTTTACTGCTTACTTTTAATGAGATAGGACGAGGCATTGCAGAACCAGTTGAATTAATAAAGAATTTGTGCCCTAAGGCTTCATGTCCACCATATCGTATGACTTCAACCTTAATATCATTCAAATCGACATCATATCCATTGTCGGGATCGGCACCTACAATGAAAGATCGGAACGAAGGGTTTCCTTTTGTGACTGCCTTGACGAAATAATGTGTGGAGTGGTGTTTTTGCCATCCCTTCAAATTTTTTAGTCGTTCTCCTGTCCATAAAGTCATTTCACCGATTGCTTTCCATCCTTCTTCTTGTCCCATTTGTGCGCGAAGGCATGCCTCTAACCATAGTGCAATAACCATTTCTGGGTTGGTACCTAACTTTTTGTATCTGTTCAAGAGGCTTCCTTCTGCGCTTGTAGTGGAAGCAGAAACTCCTTTTTTAATTTTGAAACTTTTCCCGTTTTCTATTTGAACACTTTCTACTTGGTTGCCTTGTATTGATTTATATTCCGTACTTGTCGATGTTGGAGTGGGGATGTTGGGTTTGTCAGAACCTGTGATAGGGTTGTTGCATGCAACAAACATGGAAAAAAATAGTTGGAAAATGAATAGCATTATGTCTCCAAAATAAAAAACAACTCGTACGATTTTTGATGATCGATTGTGAAGAAAGAAAAGTACTGGAATCGAAGAATGATGGTGATTCTATGTTGCGAATCATCTTCATACAATTAAACCTTAACGTATTATTGATTCTACGTACATGCATTGAACGGACTTTATGAAAGGCATAAAAATTAGAAGCTATCAGTCTCAATTCTCTTGTATTGGTTCAGACTGTGAAGATCCTTGTTGTTCTGGATGGAATATACCCATTTATCAACAAGATCGAAGTCGATTGATAAAAGTGTTGACCCCAGTTGAGATGAAAGCATTTGTCAAAGAGAATCCGATACCGCAGGTTCAAAAAATAAACCGTTCTTGTATGAAACTTTGCAAGAATGGTTTATGTTCCATTCAAAAATCATTTGGACATGAGTATTTGCCAGATGTTTGTGCTTCCTATCCTCGGTTTATGGGTATACACAAACATGGAACAGAAGTGGGTGGATGGTTGTCTTGTCCAGAAGTTGTCCGGCTTTCTTTGGAATATTCTGGAGAATTGCACGACGCAACAGTTCTTGACAGAGCGATAACAGATATTGATATCGAACAACCTCAAACAGAATATGAGCGCAGTTTTTCCGATGTACGAGATTGGTTTTTACAAAGATACATCGCTCATCCAAATACCAAAAGATTTTTTCTTTCCATAGCACATGTGGTTGGATTATCTCCGGCATTTTTTCATAAAGGTGGAGGTTCTTTTACAGATCTTGTTCAAAGAGCTGATTCACGTACCTTTGTTGACAATTGTGAAGAATCTGATTCCATTAAGGCTTTTGAATTATTCGTATCATGCATGCGAGAATTTTCAAGACGAGAATGGCCCTATCCCAAGCCGATCAAACTTTTACGAGAAGCACTAGAGATGTGTTCAGTCCAGATTAGCCCCACTTCTGATCAGTGGGAACTTCGATATGTACAGCATGATTGGAACGTTCGATGGTATCTACATAGCCCAAATCTTCTATTTCATTGGCAAGCAACGTTATTTAAACTATTGCTTATTCGATTGCTGTATCAGGTTCCTACAGACAAGAGTAAAAGAGAAAAATTTGTTGAGGCTGTATATTCTGCTGAGCGACTGGTAGAACACACATCTCTAAAGAGAGATTTATATTCCATGTTCACGCTTCCTTGGAGTTTTACCCGTTGGATTTACGCCGTTCTTTGACGTTTCCAAAATAGGTTCATTATGCTTTTGCTACGTTTCTATTTCGAGGCATTTGTGGGATACGACCATGTTCTTGTTCTTCTTTTTTTGCTTCACGATACAGTTTTTGTTGGGTGAGTTCTGTATCATGAAATGCACAATCAAATGCGCATCGCAAAATAACATTTTTTATTTCTGCTCCAGATAGCGTGAATTCTTGAGCCAATGTGAGAGGGTTGATATCGTCTGATGTTGGAATATCGGTAGACAAGAAATTTTGCCAAATCTTCATTCTTTCACCTATGGCAGGATATACGAATGGAATCTTATACTGAATTCGACGTGATAAAGCAGAGTCAAGTTCTTTGACACGATTGGTTGCCAGCAATACGACACCGTCATGTCGTTCCAATTTAGAAAGAAGTAGATTACTAAGACTAATTTGATGGTTTGGTATTCGTTCGCGCGCTGTGAGAAAAGAATCTGCTTCATCAATAAACAGGACTGCATTTAGTTTTTGGGCTCGTTCAAAAATTTCAGTGAGTGTTTTTTCAGATTCTCCAACCCACTTGGAGAGAATCTCACTGGGGGATACAGTGATCATTGGACGCGAAAGCTCAAAAGAAATCGCTTCTGCAGTATATGTTTTCCCAACTCCTGGAGGTCCATGAAGTAAACCAACAATTCCTTTCCCATAGCTTAAGTGTTGATCCAAACCCCATTTTTCGTATACTTGTCGTCGTTTTTGAACAGCATGGATGAGTTGATCTACTTTTATTTTTGTTCTTCTGGGTAAAATAACCTTTTCAAGGGAATGGGTAGCAAGGATCACATCTTTACCTTGAAATGAGTTGGAGATCTGATTTTGTGCTCCTTTTTCGAGATGATGGTGCTCGAGTGCACTTCCTCCTTCGTGAATACATTCCGATAGTGCATAGAGCACAGCATTTTTTATATAGCCTCCTGTGAGTTCAAAACGTTGTGCAAGCTCATGATAGTTGATTGTACCTTTAATCGGTGCTTTGGATGGAATCAAAAGTCTCCATATTGCTTCTCTCTCTTTTATATCAGGAACGGAGAAGTGTATTTTAAGCATGAGACGCCGATGTACGGATTCATCGATCCATTGTGGGAGATTGGTTGCCAAAATAGCGACTCCATCGAAGCGCTCCATCTCAGTTAGGAGTATACTGACCAAATTATTTCCACGCATTCGAGAGGCAAAGAAAGTTTCACACTCATCAAAAAATAGGATTGCGTTTTGTAAGCGAGCGAGTCGAAACAATGAAGGAATGATTTTATCCGAATCGTTTTCGTTAATCAGTGTAGGGATATCGACATTGAGGATTTTTTTTCCCATATCATCAGCAATTGCATGCGCAGTCATGGTTTTGCCTGTCCCAGGAGGTCCGGAGAAAAGAATGAAGGTTCCTTTACCGTACGTGATGACTTCGTTGAATCCCCATTCTTCTCTTCTTTCTAAATACAGAGAGCGATTTCGAATAAGTGCTTGAATTTTTTGCTTGTCTTTTGGAGGGATAACAATTTGTGAAAAATTTGATTTTGGAGTTTCAAGAGAGGAATATTCTTCAAATTCTTCAAAACAATCTTCTAATCCCATTATGTGATGGAAAATTTGATTGTTTACCTCAAGACTTCCACGGAGCATATCCTTGTTGTTGTTAAATCTGTTGAAAAAATGAATGCTCAAGATATCATTTGCAATCAGTGTGCTGTTCTTTGTGAGCAGTTTACGGGCTTCAAAACGTTCGTTGTAGGGTAGATTAAGAAAGATAAACAAACCGGCAATGGTTGGTTCTCCGTATTGTTCATCGATGTTGATAAATTCTTTTTCATGTTCTGTGGATAATGCAATGGCAATGCATAGCAAAAGCAGTTGCTTTTCAAGATCGTTGAGGGAATAGGTCTCGCACACTTCAAAGAAACGAAGACCTGTAGTAACTTCAAGTCGTGCTTCGATGTCTGCTCGTAATTGCGCTTCTTTTAGAAGAGATGTTTCGATAAATTCTTTTTTTTCATTTAAGCTGATGTTTTTTGTACCATTCTTGGAAGGGTTTCCAGATTGGATTACGATTCGTTTGCTACGAATGGCGATCCAGCGAAGTTCATCATTTAAATATTCTGAATCATTGTTGTAGGGTGTGTTCTGTATGATATGTGAAGTGGGCATATGTTCCTCAAGTTTATTGCAAGAGAATATACGCAGACCAAAATAAAAAGGGACACAGCTACAAGATTTTAATTATGACTTGCCAGCAAAAAACAGAGATAGAATGATATTCGAATGCCCATCCATTTTGTTGGGCAACCTCGATAAATGCTTTGTGTTCATCTTGTTCCCATTGAGGGTTCATAATGTACTCATCAAAGATAAGTATGGTTCCTGAGGTGATCCAAGGAGCGAGTAAGAATAGTGCTTCCTTGGTTGAGGAGTATAAATCGCAATCGATATGAATGATGGATACAGGACCTTGATGTTTTTTCATAAAGCTCGGAAGACTTTCAGAGAACCACCCTGAATGTAGTGTAATCTCTGAACCGAGTTCGGGAATATATCCTTTTGTAGAATAGCTTCCCTGTTCTCTTTCATTCCACTGTGTAGGCAATCCTTGAAAACTGTCAAACCCATGCCAATGTACGTTCGTAAGGGACTGTAGTCTTCGAAGACTGTTCCCAAATCGAACTCCAAATTCCAAACATAAGCCAGAGATTATTGGTGGAAGTTGTGAGAATCCTCCTTGAGATGTACCAGTAAAGATTGTTTTTTCTGACTTGTGTTGCA
>NYTD01000168.1 GCA_002683315.1 Deltaproteobacteria bacterium
ATAAGATTTTTGTTTTCGAATCTCTTTGAGCAGAGCTCTATTCCATCTCTTCTCATTGGAATAGACACGATCCCAATTATCAACCTCTGTGGGTATAAGAATAAGGCCTCCTTTTTGGACAATTGAGGCTATCACTTCTTTGGCACATTTTTCATCAGCACTTCGTACACAACAATGTTTTACATCTAATGTCCGAGTCTCTTTACCCTCCAAATGGGCATACACAAACAAACTATTCTCTCTACCATCTCGTAAACGCATCGAATACACCATTGAAGATGGAGTATTCTCTATTTCAGATCTTGCTTGTGCACCTCCGTATAAAGAAAGTCCTCTGAATATGGTTGGATTGGCAGGATACTGTGCGCGCCAAAACGAAGGGGCACGAGGGATATTCATAGATCGCGTATTGGCCCACGATACTCTTCTCTCTTGAAATTGATCGACAAAAGCCCACATCTCTAGCCCCAACCCACCAACAACAATAGGAAGGAAGTACACCCACTTTCGAAATAACGACGACAATATCACCAGAACCCCAAAAGAAGAGGGGACCAAAAGCCTCGTTCCCAATCGATCTTCTAATACAAATGCCAATACAATCAAAATCAAAGAAGCACAAACACTTCCAATCGTACGAAAAAAACTCTTCCTTCTACATATGATACCAGCCAGAACACAAAGTATTATCAACTGATCCCACTTTCCTTCTGGCATTCCCATCGCCGGCATTCCACGCAATCGATCCCATCCCATCGCTACAGGAAGCCAATCTACCTCAGGAATTCGTAAACCTCCTTGTAGCTTACCATCAGAAGAAAATTCAGGCACAACAGATACAAGAGTCACCAAGAGAAGCGCCACCAAAAGAGTATTCCATCTATTCCAATCTCGAATCACTACAGGAGCCAGCAAGACACATAACAAAATCGGTACAGTTATAAGCTTCAGTAAAAGAGAAATATGAAGAAATACACCGCCTATGGGGATCAAAAGAAGTCCCCAAAATCGCAATCTCAATGCCGCCCATATCAGGCCTGACCCAAAAAACGAAAGTCCAAAAACCAGGCTATCAACACCAATAAGCCATCCGTACAAGTGTATTGGAGGCCAGAAAAGAAGAATCCATGCAAGACTACGCATTGCCGTTTTCCCATCATACGCCCACGCACCAATCATAGCCCCCCAAAAACCCAAAAAAACACCAAAAAAGGATGTCGACCACATAGCAAAAGAATAGGAAAACCCTTTTCTGGTTATCCATTGATAGATGGAGCTCATCTCATATGGTCTTTGTGACCCCCTCATCGACTCATACAGATGAAGTGTACCTGCCGCACCTGGAATGTCGGACAGATCGAGACAGAACCATAAGAGATAATGGAATACAAAGAACAATAAACAAGGAGTGTACCATGCTGTACAGATACGTTTTAACACAGCCCCTCCAAAGTGATTAAGCATTTTATATCATGTTTTGATATCGTAAGAGATTGCCTTATGGAAAACACATCATCAGATATATGAAAGCCCAGAAAGTCAGATGTTTAAAATCGTACAATCATTACGCAGAAATTTTAAAGTCAGATGTACCACAGCTCATGCGGTATTTTCTCATCGCATCACTGTATTATCTATTCAAGATTATTACTTGTGACCCTGTATACGACTACAATGCATGATTTCGAAATTACCTCCATAATCGACTGCTTTTCATCCGAGATGTAGCCAAAAATTTTCTAATCACCCCCATGAATCAACGTAGAAATAAGGAACACGATGTACCAAATATTAACGAAGGAGTACGTCCAAAGAGATAAATCGATTATCCACCTTCATCGAAATTGTCTAAAAATATACAAATCCCCAAAACCCAAAACATCTTTTTTATAGACAATTGGGCTGGAGATTTTTTATATATTCTTCATGACAAATGATATTCGTGTCAAAAAATTAGTTTCCTTCCATCATTTGAAGATAGAAGTCGGCAAGCCCATCACAGTAGCAAGATACCACCCCTAATCCTTCAGATCCCGATTGGATATACCCAGGAACAGTTTCGATGGAACTCCAGTCCCCATCTACAGATTCTTCTCCAAGCTCGGCCAACGAAAGAGTTGAAATATATGCACTTTCGCCTTCAATGATGGAGTTGATGGTTAAGGATCCTTCGGTCACCCAAAACTTACGATCAAGCTCAGGATCACCTAAGAAAGCTTGTGCCGAAGCATTTTCAGAAATTCCCCACAATCCTGTTGCGAGTTCTTGAGGAAGTTCAGATAAAGTCGGACGTGCCATCACAACAACTTGCGGGAACATCGGAGGCTCGTCGGTAAGTGTAGAACAAATATCTACATCGGAAGAAGCCTTGTATCCAGCGAAAACAACAACAAGACCATTATCATCTGAACCCATGTCCCAATAAAAGGATGGAAAGAATTGCTCGGTCTCATATGCGGCTTCGATATTGGCTACAACTGAATTCTCTGTACAAGATCCTGTTGGTGGAGTTTCAGAATTATTATCTTCGTTGGAACCTGTATCATCTTGATGATTCATGTCCCCCGTGTCTTGCGAGCTTGGCTCTGATGAAGGCTGACTGCTTGGCTCTGATGAAGGCTGACTGCTTGGCTCTGACGAAGGTTGCCCACTTGGCTCTGATGAAGGCTGGGCACTACTTGGCTCTGAGGTAGAACCAGTGTCTGTTGAGGTTGCTGTATCTGTGGACTTGGTTCCACATGCGATAAATCCCAAAAGAAACAAAGGACTCATGATGAATCTCCAAAAATAAGGTGAATTATGTATACTTGTAGTGTATCATTTCTGACATCTTCGTATCGTAATTTTTGGTTCCTGTACAATTTTCATTTGCAGACACACAAAATAAAGAGACAAACAATCCAAATCTGGAGTCAAGCTTATGCGGTTTTTAACCATTCCCTGTATATTTTGGACATTTGCATGTAGCGAATCTGAAAAAACAACAGACACAGCGCAACAAGGAACCATTGTAGAAGATCTCGATGGAGATGGTTTTTTCTCCGATGAAGATTGTGATGACAGCGATCCAGCCCGCAACCCGAATGCGGAAGAGATCTGCGACGGAGTCGACAACAACTGTGATGGACAAGCAGATGAAGGCGCATTGAGCACCTTTTACGCAGATGGTGATGGAGACGGTTTTGGAAATCCAGATTTGACAAAAGAAGCCTGCGAGGCTGGTGAAGGTTTTGTGGAGTTTGGCACTGATTGTGATGATACTTCTGCCAACCAATATCCTGGAGCAGAGGAAGTCTGTGATGGTGTCGATAACGATTGCAATGATGAGACCGATGAGGACTTACAGAATCTGTACTACATTGATGAAGACCGAGATGGATTCGGTGTAGCAGAATTGGAAGTATATGACTGCGATCTACGAGAAGGGCTCTCAGCCATCACGGGTGATTGTAACGATGGAGACAATACCATCTCTCCTGTTGCTGCCGAAATCTGTGATGAAATCGACAACAACTGTGATGGAAACATCGACGAAGATGTTCTAAATACATATTATTTTGATCTAGACGAAGATGGATTCGGTGATCCAAGTACCTCTATTGACTCATGCTCTCCTCCACAAGGATATGTTCTTGATGACACAGACTGCTTGGACACTGACTCTTTCATTCATCCACTGGGCATGGAAATCTGTGATGAGCAGGACAACAACTGTGATGGACAGATTGATGAAGAAACTGCTTTTGATACACAGCTTTGGTTTATCGATGCCGACCAAGATGGATACGGAAGCAGCGCAACAATCCAGTACTCATGCACACAGCCGGCTGGATATGTTGATAATGATACCGATTGTGATGACCTAACCACAAGCACATCTCCAGGATCAGACGAAGTCTGCGATGGAGTCGATAACGACTGCGATGGACAAAGCGATGAAGCAGATGCCATCGATGAAACAATATGGTACGCGGACACCGACCAAGATGGATATGGAGATATATCCTCTGCCGTGTTCTCATGCAGTGCTCCAACTGGATATGTCGATAACCCACAAGATTGTGATGATACAGAAGAGCTGACGTATATGGGTGCTGACGAACTCTGTGACGGTATCGATAATAACTGTGATGGACAAGCCGACGAAGCCAGCGCAGTCACGGTATTTACATGGTATGAAGATGGAGACGAAGATGGATTTGGGAATCCATCACAAAGCATGGATTCGTGCTCTCAGCCGGTTGGATACATCACAGACTACACTGACTGCGACGACAATGATAATGATGTTCACCCGGGTGCAGATGAAATCTGCAATGGTGAAGATGATGACTGTGACACCTCTATTGACAATAATGTCATAGACGGAGACACATGGTACGAAGATGGAGATGAAGATGGATTTGGGAATCCGGCCACTTCACAAAATGCTTGCAACGCTCCAACTGGATATGTCACAAATCCACAAGACTGCAACGATAGTAATGCCATCATCAATCCAGATTCCGATGAAGTGTGCGACAACGTTGATAATGATTGTGATGGGGATATCGATGAAGAAAGCGCCACAGATGTTGTATCATGGTTTCTGGACGGTGATGAGGATGGATTTGGTGACAGTAGTATTGCACAAATATCTTGTGATGCTCCAATCGGATACATCGATGATGATACAGACTGCGATGACAATAACGATCTTATCTATCCCGGAGCTGCAGAGACCTGTACCGGTATTGACAACGACTGTGATGGAAGCATCACTGAGATCGGATCCACAACTTGTCCAGCACAAACCTGCAATGATATCATTAGTGTGGACCCAACATCAATAAGCGGATTATACACGCTTGATCCTGCATTGGATGGAAATACCATCGATACGTATTGCGATATGAGTACGGATGGTGGTGGATGGACACTTGTGGGCTATTCATACAACAGTTCTGCCACCATCGCCGCTGGTAACCATAACATGAAGAGTCTCAAATGCGGCGGAGGAACATTTGATCCAGAAAGCAGAGGCACATCTTCTGCCGCAATTGCCTCCGTAGAAATCGCGCAGTCCTCCACAGAAATGGCCATAAGTCTTGCTACTGGTTCTGTGACAACAGGAGGACTGCAAAGCTACAATTATGGATGGAAATTTACAATCCCAGACCCAAGTGCCGTCACCTTCATCAATCAATCTTATCGAGGTTCTCATTTCACCGATGCTGGTCCCTGTACCACTGTAATTGTACAAGGAATCGTTGGAGACTCTTCTTCTTATACACGCTATACATTGGCTTCCTCACTGGCAAACTCGTGGTCTGATTCTTTTCCTACCGGATATGGCGCAGGTGATTCAAGTACCTGTTTACATCAAGATACAGGTCCATTCATCACATCAATTCACTCTGGTTCCCACAATTATGCCTATGGAAGAACCACAACCGAATGCGATGTTTCCGCGGGTTCCGAAACCTATACACACCGTGGAAATTATACAGCAAGCGGAACAGGACACACCGGTTCTGCAGCCATTTGGTTCCGCTAGGGACGCAAAAACTCCATCCGAGAAATCATCCTCTCAAGCCTTTTTTCCGGTATTGTTCTGTATTCTTCGATCGTCCAGTGTATCGATTCTTGGGGATCCAATACCGGTTTCCAACCCAGAACACGTTCGCTTTTTTTTGTATTCAAAGACAACTGCTGCGTTTCTTTGGGAGGACTATCTGCATATATGATGGGCGGACAAATACCGTATTTTTCTACAATCTGTAGTATGTCGTGGACAGAAACTGAATCACTGGCACCAAAATTAAAAACCTCTGTGTGATGTCCTTCTAAATTCGACTTTCCCAGAATCAGATAGGCGTACATCAGTTCTGATACGTGAATCCATGGCCGTGTTGCCTCCGGATGACGGATATGCAGAGGAGTTTTATTTTGATACGCTCGCATAATATCGGGAAACAATCGATCTTTCCCCCAGTCTCCGCCGCCGATAGCATTACCAGATCGAGCAACGGATATCGATAGCCGATCGCGATATGGCGCAATCACAAATTCTGCCGCCGTTTTTGATGCACTGTACGGATCAACCCCGCCCAAGACAGCTTCCGTGGTGCAGGGATGATCTTTTGGAGCATA
>NYTD01000169.1 GCA_002683315.1 Deltaproteobacteria bacterium
ACGTCTTTAATTTCTTTGAGCCGCAAACCCTTTTATTTTTTGGAAAAGCCTATCAAATAGGACCTGAGTTACTATTGGACATCCCAGATACCATTAAAGATTCAATCATGCACCCCAACTTTGGTAAAATCAACACCGTAGAATTCTGGATCACTGTGTTTACAATATTAATCATCACCAGTATTGAATCACTGGCCATTGCCAAAGCGGTTGATAAAATAGACCCGTACAAACGAAAAACAGATTTGAACAAGGACTTAACTGGTATTGGATTGAGTACCATCGTTGCTGGTATGATCGGAGGCTTGCCCATCATTGCAGTGATCATTCGCAGCACTGTCAATATTCACAATGGCGCCAAAACCAAGTGGTCCAATATGTATCAAGGTCTTTTGTTACTGCTCTTTATCGTAGTTTTAAGTCCAATAATGCGACAAGTTCCCCTCTGTGCATTTGCAATTTTACTGGTGTACACTGGCTTCAAACTAGCATCACCTGCTGTGTTCAAGAAAGCGTACAACGAGGGTACGGAGCAATTAATATTTTTTGTAGGAACGATGGTTTTAACCCTCTATACCAACTTATTGTTTGGTCTAATTGGCGGTTTGTTATTGGCACTTGTGACGCATATGTTATTGGCAAGGGTTTCCATCTCTCAGTTTTTTAAAATGGTATATAATCCTGGAACAGAATTAATAAAGAACTCCGATGGCACCTTTCTTCTTAAGGTGAGAGGGATTGCGAATTTCTTAGGCATCCTAAAGGTTGATAAACTATTCGCGAACATTCCATCCGGAGCAGATGTCAATATTGATTTATCAGAAACGAGATTGGTGGGCATCACCTACATGGATTATCTGGTGGAATTTCTCAAAACACAAACGATCTCCGGAGGCGAAGTCATCATAACAGGGCTGGATTATCATATTTCCTCTTCTACGCACCACAGGGCATTAAATATTCGTTTGAAAGGCTCTGATGATAAGCTTCTGCTACGACAACAGCGCTTGCAAGACTTAGCAACTGATAAGGATTATCATTACAACAGTACAATAGATTGGAATACAATCTCTTTGAAGAGATTCTACTTTTTTGAGATTAGACCAATCGAATGCAAGTACAATTGTCTGAAAGGTACTTTTAAAGAATTGGGTATTTCTTGGGAAATTGCAGATATAACCTTTAATCAAGGTGACGCTTTTACATCTGAAACATTTAATACGACGATGATGCTCATCAAATTAAATACAAATATTCCTATTTTTAGTATGGAAAAAGAAAGTGGTTTTGAACAGATATTTGATCGATTGATGGCATTAACGGGTCACAAAGATTTTGATTTTGAAAAGCATCCGGACTTTTCTAAAAAATTCTTGCTTATGGGTGACGATGAAACTGAGATTCGGTCTTTTTTTACTGATGAAATTATTCGGTTTTTTGAAAACAAACACATATATCACTTAGAAAGCAATGGTAAAGACCTGATTATTTTCGATCAGATTAAACTGGCTCGAACCGATGAGACAATAGCCTTAATTGATTATGGAAAAGAACTGACTACACTTTTAATGAAAGACCAAGATCTTGTAAAGCCACCTACAACTGTATAGAAAAATATTGTCACTGGAACAGATTGTAAAGCAATGGCTTTGTTCGCCATGGTCGGTATATTGCACATCCACCACTTTCGTGCATTTCGCCGTAAAAGATTCGCAATGTCGCATTTCTCTTTCCAAGCGGATTTTGGAGATGTCGTAGAGATTTATAGATAAAAGCGAAGTGTTTTCTCCCAAAGTCAGGTTACCTCATCGTGCTTGGCTCAAAAACATAGATAAGAAGGACGGGAAGGTTTTGCTTTTGTGTCATACACATAGGTTTGTGATCGGTGATTCGTAGATCTCGTTTGAAGCACACGATACAGATATTTTTGGGAATACCTATGTTCATTTCACAGTTGTATCGCACAATATTTGTCTGTCCAGAATGATGTACTTATGTGATAGAATCTTTTTTCAGCCCACGAATAAAAGGATGTGTGTATGAGTGGATTGATTCCGCCCGCGATTTTGTCGCTGACTACTACGAGTCTTAAAAAGCTAAAGGCCAAAAATGATGCTGAGCTTTCCTACTTTTTTTTGTATGGATACAACAAAAAAGGAGGAGATGAGGAAGCATATCTTCAGGTCAAGAAAAGCAAGATCGCTCGTGCAGATTTCAAGGAGCTAAAGGCGGCTATTCGTGCATCGTACCGCAATACAGTCATCATGGGTACCGTTTTTTATCATGACGATAAAAAGACATTTGAGTTTCGATCTCCAAAAGCTCCTCGCGCACAAAAGTCTTGGAAACGCGCCAAAAAGACGGCACAGCTCAAGCTGGTTCGTGGAAAAGTGAATGGGTTTGCGGACAGCTATTTAAGTACAGGAGCGGAAGAAGCCTCCATCCTCGATGAGTTCGAACCATCTTTTGTTGAAAAGATGCAGGATCTGTTTGCGCGATGTTTTGGTTTGGAGGCCGAGTTTGATGAAGAAGCCTACGATGATACGCTTGATGCTGATTTGGAAGAAGAAGATTTTGCAGATGAAGATTTTGCTGTAGAGGGAATCAAAACAACCTATGAAAATTCTGTGTCGGCGATTTCGACATTTATTCTGTATCAGCAAAATATGCTGCGAAACAAAAAGGGACAGGTTGATGGAATCTTGAATTTTCAAGAGCTAAGCATATCGGATCCCGATGGCAACCCAATTTGGTTGTCGGAAGATTTTTTGCAGGAAACATCCTTGTCACGCTGTTTTTTTGTAAACAAAAGTGGAGAGCTACAGCTGAAGAAACAATTTTTGAATCTGGAATCGGTTTCGCAAACCAGTCGTTTTCAGGTTGCACATGCGATCCACGGATTGCTCGATGATGGGTTTTCCGTACACCTGTCTCATGAAGGCAACACATTGGATCTTGCGCAAAAAGGAGGAGAGGTCTTTGAGAAGGTTCATCACGAACAATGGGATGGATCGCTCAATTTTTCTCGTCTAGATGAGAGCATGCTTGGCAGTGAACCACCGATTTCATTTCGTGAAGGAATGAAGATACTGCAGTCCTCCACCGATGCAGCGGAGGTAGAGCGTGTTCATGCTCTGTTTGTTTCTTCTTATCAAAAAGAGCAAGAAGCAGGATTGATCTCTCCCGACATGGAGTTTTTGGATTATAAGCTCCAATTTGCCTCGTTGGATGTTCCGCAGGTATTGGAAAATGGGTTGCGATGGCACGATGGTGACGGTCAGTTGAATCTCGCTGAGTGGGCGGGTTTGCGCATGCGTGTAGCAGACCTACCCAAAGAAGAGCAGTTTTATCACTGGGTGAAGATCGAATGGGAGTCGGATGGGAAAACCGAAAAGGTCTCTCGTCGCATTGCACTTCCAAAGATGTTTTCTTCCCAAGAAGAGGCAATACCTGCCATCAAAAAAGAGCTGGAAAAAGAGGGATGGTACACCGAAAAGCTAAATATTACATTGAATCGGTATGACTATTCTCTTCCATCCAAAACTGAGCTGTTGCCCAAATTGAATGCATGGTCAGAACAACAAGTCTCAGCGCTTGTTCGTGATGAGCGTGGAGATCTCCCAGATGAAATACCCAGTGCAAGTGATTTTGCACAGCAGGCAGAAAACATTGCATTGATGAGCTCTATGAAGCAATGTCAGCAAAATTTGGGAGAATCGATTTCCGCGCTGCTTTCTGGGATACCCGATACCCAGAAGATATTCCTTCGCCAGAGCAATGGTACAGATAATTCGGATCGTGTTGCTGGAGAAGATGTAGGGCAAACCGATATCATTCGATTGGGTAATGATACGGGCGCGTTCGGTAAATGTGCTCCGACATCCTACTACTGTGGTGTGATCTGTGGAATAGCCAAGGGGTGTCAGGACGGTTTTGATGCGCTAAAAGATGATGATGATACCCGTGAGGTCGCATTTGAGCTTGAGGAGCTATATACCAAGGTTCCCCAGCAAGAAGAAGATGTAGAGCGTATGAAGCAAATTTTGCAAGAGCTCTCTTCTACATGCAAATTCAACCGGAGAAAGAGATATCTTTTGCCCTCATTGGAAAAGGTGGAAAAACTCAAGGAAACCATCATCGACCGTCTACAGCCCAAAATGGATGAGGATGGACCATATTTTGAGATGAACTTTGCGCTCCCAAAAATCAAAGATAGCTATGGTTCTACGTTGAGGCCAGGTGTCTACAACACCAAGGTTCGTCCCAGTGACATCCAAGAATATCTTGAGCAAACCAATCGCGCAGATGAATATCGTGGTGGACGAAAGCACATGATGGATCACTTCAAAGACCCATCAGCCATGAGTCATTTGGATTTTCTCAAAGATCTTGGTCCGGGTCTTATCGCGGTGGGTGTCGATAAAACACTCAAGGCTGCTGGAAAAGAGAGTGGCTTGCTCTATGGTCCAGGACCGAAAGTCGTGGCATCTATGGTGAACAATGAGCGCTGCAAGGTAGGATACTTGGAGCTTAAAGATCCGATAGAGCATGAAGTCGATAGTGATGAGTTCAAGAAGGAAAAGAAAAAGAGAAATTCCAAATTGCTTTCCATGCTGAAAAAATGCAAGAAGAGTGGTGGTGGTGTCGCGCTTTCTATGGGCTACAACGAAGGAAACGGTCACGTGAACTATCTTCAAGATTGGGGAACACCCAAAATAGCGGGTGTGGAGATCAATTCTTTGGATTTGGCTCGTTGTCATATGAACCAAAAAGAAGTCGCTTCCTCTAGCTCTGCATGGAATAATGATCGAATACAGAGCCATAAAATGGATGTGCAAAAAATGACAGAAGGATTGAGATCGATTTCGAGTCAGCTGCGTGAGGCTGGTCGAGACGATGCAGCGGATAAGGTGGAGAAGCTCGCAGACAAAGCATATATGACACCGATGAATGATTTAGATGCACTGAGGGCTGTTTCTTCCGATGTGATGGTATGGATGAAAGAATCCCTTACACTTGATAGCGATGAGCCCAACAAATACAACGTCACCCTTATGCCTTCGAATACGGAGCGAGATGATGCCTTGAGTGATAATGCTCAAGATCGAGAGCTCGTCGGTGGTGGGAGTATTGGCTCGCAAAAAGAGGGTTCTGCAAATGCAACAGATGCGAGCTACTTTGTTCCTCTTGAGTGTTTGGCTGCGGGCTGGAATGGGAAAGATGGGGATGCTTCTGGCTATGCTGGTTTTCCTCCAGAGGATCAATTTGTCATGCTTTCGAGCATAGAGAGTATGTACTAGGAGAATATGATGTCCAATGATTGGAATGCGTTTCGCAAAAAACTTGAGGAAGAGGGAGTCTTGTTCGTTGATGAAGAGACCCATGCCCTACCACGAGTACGAGAAAAGAATATGCGTCGATGGGAGCATATTCGCCGAATCTTGATGCTGATACAAAAGAAAGAGCCGGCACTTTATGCCAATGAAGAGCGTACGATTGAACAGGTATTTGAAGGACTTCTTCGTGTAACCAAAAAAACAAAAACCATATTCTTCTCTATGGATGAGCTACTGGATTTGCTGCACGACATCGATCAAGAGGAAGGAGATTTTGACATGCAAGAAGGATCTACTTCTGACTATGTGAAGCGCGTCAAAGAAGCTTTCTCAAGAGCCAAGGAAGAATATGCTTGGCGAAAAGGAAAAATTCCAGAAGAATGTGTGCCTTCGTATCGCATTGGTTTGCCTCCACCTATACCCAAGAACCCATCGCAATAATATTTGTTTCTATTTCATCCAACATGGGTAGGTAAATTACGCATTTGGCTTTACTTTGGAAATATTTCTTCCGAATGCGTGTGCACAGATACGTATAAGGAAAAGAACCATGTCTCGAATAGGAATAATAGCGCTATTGTGCGTTTTGATTTGGTGTGTGAACAATATCTTTTTCCTCCACAAATATCTTGAAAATATTACGGCAAGAGAAAAAACCAAACTGCACCCCCAATTATGGTAACTGTCAAACCCACTTACGGATAGCGAAAGTTTCCGTCTACAGCTGAGTGTACAATATTTCGTCTTGTTCATACAGACACTGTGATATAAAAACTGGGAATCTTCGAGATCCCTGAAGCGATAGAACTCTTTCCATCTCATCACGATTAATTATTATGCGCCTTGACCATCACCCCAGATTTGACCAGCCAACTGTCAAAACCCAAAAAACATACGTTATCTTCTCTTCTGGACGAACAGGGAGTACGTGGTTGGGGCTCGGACTGCATAAATTGGGATTAGGAATACCAATGGAGTACTTCAACACCACACAGCGTAGAGGTTTTTCAGAGCGGCTTAACATTCCAGAAAGTTTTCACAACGAGCAAGATCTTGCCCAATATGTACAAGAGGTCTTACCTCTCAGAACAACGAAAAACGGTGTTTTTGGAGCCTCAATTCATATGTACCAGTGGATGACTTTGTTTGAAAGCATTCCCAATAATCTCAAAAAACAAGCACGTGTGGATTGGTTGATTCAAGTCCTAAAAAATGCATTTCCCAATCCATATTTTATATTCTTGTATCGTAACGATCTTCTTATGCAGGCGATTTCAATGAACATCGCGCGCCAAACAGATGCATGGTCTAGCTCGCTAGAACAGCTCAAAGAACCCAAATATAGCTATGTACAGATTAAGAATACTTTGGATCGTGTGGTCCATGCAGTCGGACTATGCAAGTACGTGCAATCTCAAATTAGTGCGCCCCAATGTACCTTTGTCTATGAAGACCTTGAGCAAAATTATGATCAGATTATCAAACAGATCATCACGATGCTGGACATATTCATCGATGACACAAAAGGTTTATCCACGCAAACAATAAAAAAGCAGCGTACATCACGAAACGACCTTTGGAAACAACGATTTTTAAAGGAACACCAAGCCAAATCTTGACACAGACAGAATCGCCCCTTACAGACGCACCACGTAAAAACAGACAGGTATTCTACACTCACGCTAAAATCCATGTCACCTTGGAGGTCGGTGGTGAGCCGCTGATCTCCCTTTTTTTCAAAAAAGCGTGACCGACACCTTCCCAATATACCCCCAGATTTCTTCAGAAGTATCAAGCACTTTAGAGAAACGTGTTCTCCTGTGGATATTTCGGGCTATACAACGCCACTTGCACCCGTGAAGTTGGAACCCCATTCCCACCGATATCTGTCTACATTGGTCACAAGAACAGAATTTTCACTATTGTAGGATGTCCCTTCCATGTATACCAAAGAGATAGCTTCTATACGAGCACACACTTCGAACGACACATATCCTTGCGGCGTACGGGTAGCGAATTAGAGCCCACTTTTTCCATATTTCAAAATGACGGGAGTAGATACTTTTGGATTACGGAAAAATCGGGTGAATTCGCGATCCGTTTCTTCTATTTTGGCTTTGAAAAAAAAGAGTATCCAATATTATAGATTTTTAGATACAATGCAAGTACTTCAAAATTAGGAGTTGTACATGACTCTAATACTTATATTCTTAACTTTGATCTTTGGAACGACCAATGCATATGCAGAAGAGCTAGGTTCAATAGTAATTTCTGTGCAGATCAGTGAACCAAGTAGTTTGTACGCGGTAAAAAATTTAGAGTCTTATCTTTATGAAGAAAGAACATGCAAAAATAAGGTAACCATGAAAATAAAAGCCTATGGTCAACTGAAGCAAGTGATGCCTAATCCTATGACTGAACAGATAACAGAATGTCTTGTTGCTGGTATAGACGAACCTGGACTCTCCACTATAAAACTCTCAAGAATGGGAAATAAATCATTGATGACCCAAAAATTAAAATCATACTTCGAACCAGAATATAAAAAGTATCCTTTTGACTTCGAAGATACTTCAAAGATCCATTTTCTACAAGGAAACTGGTTTCATTATACCAATGGTGATGATATCGTCTTTGAAATGGCAGAAAGCGAACATTACACAGAAATGATGACCTCCATGATGAAAAAGATGTCAAGAATCGTAAAAGATGCCTTTAACGAAGAAATCCGTAATATGTTGAAAAAACAAAATATGTCTCCAGATCTCATTCGGTCTGATTTTAAATTTTCAAATATTTCGCTGAATCCTTCTGCTTACATCTGCAAGGGCAACGCTCTGAAACTTCGATGTAGCTACGAGGGAAATCTAAAAACAGAAGGAAGATTTATACTACGAAGGGTCGACTAAAATCATACGTATCTGTGAGATGAAGTGATGTCTTTATTTGGCTTCTAAACTCGTACATAGGGAGACTGAGTTGTTAGATACTCTAAATTTGTAGAGTATCTGAACATGTCATAGTTCGAGAACCTTCAATCGCAAGATTCCAATCTTCTTATACTCTCGACTATGATATTTTCGGTATCAGACTTTCCATATGCTTCTGTCACAAGAAATATAGACTGTAAATTCAAACCTGTTTTTTCTATATTTTTTCTTTGACGATTTTTGAGGGGATAACAAAAACATTGCCTCTATTCGACAGGATGGATAGTTTTGAGATATGGAAAAAGTGTATTTGAAATTGCTATCCGTGAAGAGTTGTATGCTTAGAAAATACAACATTGGAAGAGATGAAAGAGATGGGATTGAGTACTGAACAGATGGAGAAGATTGGAGCATTGTTGAAGTCGGATGACTTTGCCTCTGTTCAACAGGGAATAGAGCTGGTGGAAACACTAATCGACAAGGAGCAGGATTTTGTGGATTTCTTGGAGAGTATGGGTTCACATACATTGACTGAATATACCTTATATGACATCAATGATATATTTGAGAACGTTCGCAATTCCCGTAATAGAAAGCATCTTTCCGTTTGGGCATTGGTAACTCTGATACAGTGGAATGGACGTGTTCTGGGTATGACCAGCCTGTCTTTGTTTTCTCATCAGCTGACGCGTGTACCGGAAGCGATATGCAAGCTTACCAATCTCACGAAACTAGACCTAGGGTACAATCAGCTTACAATGTTACCCGAAAATATCGGTAACCTCACCATGCTTACAGAGATTGATTTGGGTCGCAATGCATTAACGATGTTACCGGAGAGTATCGGAAATCTCACCAAGCTCACAAGTATGAATGTGGGAGGCAATCCGCTAGAGAGTCTTCCCACCAACATTTCTGTATTGACCTTGAGTCAATCTCAGTTCGATAATGTAGAGAATCAGCTGTATATGATGAACCGTCTGACATCGATGTTTTTGTATGTAGATCAGTTCTCTGACAAGATAAAGCGTCTCCCCAGCCTTACCAAGCTCGAGCTGTATTCTAGTAGCTTAACGATACTACCGGAGAGTATCGGTGACCTCACAC
>NYTD01000170.1 GCA_002683315.1 Deltaproteobacteria bacterium
CTTAGGTTGAGATGTGAAAATACAGTAGTCTTGCCAGTATGACCATTGGGATTTTTGTATATACCATGCGCTGGAGAAAACATGTCTAATCTTCTCTCTATTCAAAATGTAATGCATCAGTATGGAAAGACTACTGTATTTTCACATCTCAATCTAAGCATGGAGCATGGAGAATGGGTCGGACTTTTGGGTGGTTCTGGTTGTGGAAAAACAACCTTACTGAGATGTATTGCAGGATTGATTACACCATCCGAAGGGAGTATTCATCTTGAGGATAAAGATATCACCCATTCTCCTCCAAATGAGCGTGGAGTCGGACTTGTTTTTCAAGACTATGCCCTATTTCCAACCTGCACAGTCCAAGAAAACATCAATTTTGGACGAGTGAGCAATGCGCCTACATGCGCAGAACTTCTTTCACTCATTTCACTACAAGGAATGGAACATCGCCTTCCATCGCAACTCAGTGGAGGACAACAACAACGAGTTGCCCTTGCGCGCGCACTCGCTGCACAACCCAAGCTGTTATTGTTGGATGAACCATTTGCGAACATCGACGCATATAAAAAATCAAGCTTGATTCAAGAATTAAAACACTTGCTAAAAGGTGTTGCAGTCCTCTTTGTTACACATGATCGAAGTGATGCAATGGCGATTGCTGATCGACTTGCCGTATTCGACATGGGAGGCATCGCTCAATTTGACACACCATTCAATGTATATACAAAACCCAGTACAGTGGGGGTAGCAGAAAAAACAGGATTTAGTACAATCATTCCTTGTTGTGGTACGGGAAAAATTCGAGAAACCGCACTGGGAAAATTCCATGTTCACTCTTCAGAATCATCTGGCCAAAATCTTCTTATCAGACCTGAAGACTTGAGCTGCACCATGGATGGACCATATCTGATAGAGGAAGCCTATTATCTAGGTGGAAGGTATCAATACTTGATTCGGCAAGGAAAGTACACAATCAACATATTTGGAGAGTTCCCACTGAAAAGAGGAACACATGTATCCCTAAAACAAAAAAATCCGTTATGGATTATTCCCCAATCATCACATGAGGAAATACAATGAGAAAAATTGGAATTGTTGGCTATGGAAAACTCGGGCAACATCTGTGTCGAGCAATCCAACATGCGGAAAATCTTGATCTCGCATTTGTATGGAATCGAAATCCAGCTGCGATTGGAAGTGAAATCCCCAATTCAAAAAAAATAACCGATCTCAATCATTGTACCGATATACCTTGCGATCTCATCGTTGAAGTCGCGCACCCTATTATCTCCAAGCAGTGTGGCGCTTCTTTTTTATCGCACTGTGATTACATGATTGGTTCTCCCACCGCTCTTGCAGATCGAGAAACAGAAGACAAACTGCTGCATTCTACTCAGAAAAATGGAGTTTATATTCCAAGAGGAGCATTACCCGGTCTTGAAGAAGTTCTATCCATGAAACGTGCCCAAAAGTTGCATGCAGCCTCCATAACAATGAGAAAGCACCCCAAAAGTCTTAAATTCTCAGGCCCGCTTCCCAATGGTCATCAAAATAGCATTCAACCCGTGACCTACTATCAAGGACCATTGAGAAGGCTCTGCGGATATGCTCCAAACAATGTCAACACCATGGCTGTTTTGGCTTTATCAAGTGGACTGGGAATGGACAAAGTACATGCAACATTAATCGCAGATAGGAGTCTAGAACACCACATCACCGAAGTATCTTTATATGGAGCAGGATCTCCCGAAGAACGATACTCGCTAGAGCTAATTCGAAAAAGTCCAGCTGGGGCAGGCTCTGTCACAAGTTCTGCCACTTTTGATACATTCCTCGCAAGTATGATACGTGCTACCGGACAAGGAGTCGGATTGCACTTTTGCTAGATATACTCAATTATCGAGACAATTCGTTTTCCATTTGAAAGTACACGCCTACCTTACCTAATTCTTGCTCTACACTTTCAATACTTGCTCCAAGCGAGATAGAGTCTACCTCCAAATCAGCCAAAGCACGCTGAGAGAAGATGCTTCTCTCTTCTTGCGTAAGTGCACGAGCTTGATGTCGAATATACTCTAATTCTGCACGATTGAGAATTTGGCTTCTTTGCTGCTCAAAAATACCCAGATTTTCTCGTACCTTTGATAAAAGACTTTGTGTTTCTTGTTTTGCCTTGTGTAAATCTTCTTGTTCTTGATTCATCGACTTAGAAAGTCGACTGCTATCCTCATTGAGCTCTCTAGATTTTTGAAGCAACTTATTGTGCACATCGTGAACCTGTTGAATCTTTTTCTGCACCTGATCCAGCAGACGCTCAAGTCTTCGTTCCTCAAAAATTAAAAATCGATGTTGCGGCAGGGTTTCTATCAATGCGTTTCCCACCAGCACAACAAATCCTTCATCCAAAATACCCAATTGTTTCCCAAACCATCCCGTTCGAAACGCATAAAGTCCACATAGCCCCACCAAGAAAATTGGTATTGAGAGCAACACCAACAACCAAATCAGAGAAGGAACCTCTTCTTTGGCATAAAAATACGCAAGGACAGGTGAAATAATCAAAAATAGTTGATTCTTACGAGTCATAGACAACCATCCTTCTATTTTCTTAATGCGCATGAGTTTCTGTAATTCCAATGGAATATATTGCGCGTCTTCTTTTGGCTCCCACCCAAGCAGAGCAAAAAATTTCTGGATGGACATCGAATCTTTTTTGGCTTCCGCCAATATTCGTGTTGTAATGGTGTAACGACGTATTTCTGACATATCTGTTCTCATGAATAAGAAGGTATAACGCTTCCTATCTTTAGACTTCAACAAGTGCATAGAAAATGAAAAAGCCATCGCTATGCGATGGCTTGTACCATTCAGGGTCATCATAAATAAGCCCGAGGTGTTTCTTTTAATCCCCCTCTTTCATGCAAAATCCATACCAACCTAATAAATCCGATTTTAAGCCTAAAAATAGACATCTAATGACACAAATGTCACACTTGACATGCAAATACCAAATTCTACAGGACATAAATGTCAGAGCATAGTTCACTTGGCACATAGAAAAATTCGGTTACGTTGATAAACACTACAAACTGATCGAGATCAATTATGCTACTTGCCATACTCCTTGCCTGCTCGGATAAAACCGAAACCTCTCCTGAACCATCTATCGAACCAAGTACGGAGCCAAGTACGGAGCCAAGTACGGAGCCAAGTACGGAGCCAAGTACAGAACCAAGTACGGAACCTGCATCTGAACCCAGTACGGAACCCAGTACGGAACCTGCATCTGAACCTGAGGAACCACCCGAACCGGAAGCCACCATTCTCTTAGAAGGTGATTGGAATTTGAGTGCCCCAACTTTGATTTCAGATGACTGCGGAGTCGGTGATTTTCAAGATGTTACGGGCTTTGTCCCTCCATCCATTGGTGTTGGTAACTCTACAGAAGATGGTTACCTCATGCTCCCTGATGGTTTGACATGCACACGAACCGATATGGACTTTTCTTGTGCCTCACTCTATCTTGAAGAAGATACTGGAATTGGTGCTACATTGAGTATTACCAACGAGATAGGAGGAACCATCATCGATGAAGAAACTATGATTCTTGATTTTGATGTTACGATTGAATCCTGTGAGGGACTTGGGTGTCTCCTTATCGAAGTGGCGCTAACATGGCCATGTCTTATCGAATTACAAACCGAAGGCACATATAGCCCATGAGTAATCCATCCATATATGGATGCTGGTTGCTTGAGACTTGTCGTCTCTCTTTTTCCGATAACAGACCATCAAAAAGACCATTTCAACATGGAATGATAAGCTATCACGACAATGGTCATATGCAGGCCTGTTTGTCTGTTCACCCACGCCCTCAAACGTCTACAAAAGACTTGGAGCGAGGTCACAAACTATCCAAAGAAGAAAAGTCATTGTGTTTCGATCAATTCCTCAGCTACAGCGGTACCTTTACAATATCACAAGATCAAGTACACCATCATGTTTTGATGTCGTTGAATCCAGCTGTGATCGGAACTACGCTCATACGAAAATTCCACTTCGAAAGAGAACTTCTTATCCTATCGTATGAATATCAAGTTCGTGAAAACCTATCATGCCAATACGAACTACGCTGGGAAAATACCGTTCGGGCTTTATAATTGAATATAGCAACTTTTGGATACCATTCCCCAGATCTTTTCAGCTCATGTTTCAAACGAATCTGGTTATGTACAAAGAGAACCAAATACGAAGATGAACAATCATGTTGTTATTATTCCTATCTTGTACCACACAAGATCCCATCACAGCGGAAGCAAATTCGACACAATCCACAGTTTCTCAAAAACCATTTCAAAATTTTGATAAAGGACAGAAGCATCCACCACTTCCTGAAAACAACCCCATATGGGACTGGGATGCAAAAGATTTTGTTCCTGACTTTGGCTGGTTTGGCGAGCACTCGTGGATGGATGTACGAATGCGTGTTGCCGGACATCTCTCTGCAGCAGGACGAGACAAAGCTCGAATCTATGCAACAAAAGAAGATTGGTCTGCCGCAGCAAAAGCATATGCTGAATTGGGGGTAATACTGGCTGAGATTCCAACCGCATCCAGTGGAACTTCCAAAGAGATCAATGCACTTCTTGCACTGGCTGCCAAAAGAGATGCGAAAACCCTAAATTCGATCGCGACACAATCTGATTTCTCAAAAGCAAAAGGGACACTGTACCCGCTGCGATTACAGTACTTTGCACTCGCGCGCAAACACGCAAACAGTATAGACGTCAGAAAAGAAGCGCAAACTCTAATCGAATCACTAAACGCTTTGCCCACATCCTATCCAAAGCTGGACATTTCCTCGTTCAAAGACTTCCACTCTCGACATGCGCTGCGCATTCGTCTATTTGAAGCATATCTGGACGCGCTGGATCCTCTGACCATCTCAGAGCGATGGGGATATTGGACGGCTGATGAAATTATTCGTCAGCAACAATCTTTGATTCTCGCATGTAAGCAACTCCTGAAATCACCATCAGATGAATATCAAAAAGCAACAGGCAATCCAATACTTTGGCCCAGCCAGTACTTGTCTCAGAAAACTCAGGACCTTGATTCGTCTACAGAAGAGTTTGGTGCACTTCCCACGGGAGATAGTCTTATTGATATCGGCTCTTCTCCGGGTCCAAAAGGAATCGGAGATCTCATGAAATGGGGACTGGCCGACAAAGAACACATGCAGTGGTTGTCAAAAGCAGCGCACGATATCACCTCTCCTCTTCCCGACGATCCCCAAAAGAGCATGCAAGCTTATCGAAAACACATTCCTTTTTTAGAAAAAGCAAAGCACGGCTCACGTTTTTATAATGTCAAGCAGCTTCGCAATGCAACAGTTCGCCAGCTTGCGCGCTCCGGTCACTTCATGGAGGCACATGAAGTGTTACAAGACAACTTTCCATTGCACAACCAAGATTGGGCATGTCCCAATCGAGAAGGGATATTGCTCGCGATCGATGGGAGATTGCTTGCCTTGGCCGAAGATCCAAGCGCAGAAATTATATTAGACAAAGCCATCGAAAGCGGTACCACATTTTTACAGCATGTCGATGAAGCTGAGCAAGGCAAGAGAAAAACCCCTGTTCCACCTGTACTCAAAGGAATGAAACCGGCACATCCCCCGAAAAATACAGGGAACCATTCTCACAAAAACCACAAAGGACCGAAACCACCAAAACGATGATATCGATCCCATGAAGCTAGAGACGTGTACTATTCACACAGACCATTTTCATCGACTTCGACACAGATGATATCCCATTCCAAGCTGGTCTCGAATTCTTGTGTAATCACATGACACTCATCCGCATCAATGGTGAATTCCAGTGTTCCTTGTCCAACATCTGAACAGCATGGGTCGTTCTCTTGGGGAATTTCCGCATACATACTGACAATAAAGTCTCCTGCCTCTTCTCCACCAACGACATATGTTCCGTTTTCCCAAGAATCAATATAGGTTCCTGACACACCATCTACAGTGTAGGAAACGTCAACACCGAGTAGTGGTGAACCTTCTTGATCAAGGACTGTAACAAGCGCCGAAGATCGAAAATCTGAAGTGCAGTCGATTCCTAAGTCTCCGGTGTCTTCAGGATTTCCTGAGTCATCTCCTTTGGATTGACAGGCAACGAATAATGAAATGATGACGAATAACATGATGAACTCCTTGTATTGATTGTGTATTGCAATTATGCAAGGAATGTACCAATAATCTATGGAAGTGCATAGGAAATAATAATCTGTCCATTTCCACTTTGCGATCCTTGCGTCATGGTTCCATTGAGCACACCCCCAATATACGAAGATCCACCACCTCCTCCACTATGGGCTGTTGATGTACCACCGCCATACCAGCCGCCGCCGCCACCACCGTTCCAAGGAGTCATAGAGTTCGTTCCGGAACCGCCATATCCAAAGTCACCACCAGAAGAGCCACCCGTGGTTTGCGTACCTCCTCTACCATAATGGTTGCTACTATGCTGACCACCATCTTGGCCAACCGATCCCCCGCCGTGACCACCACGAGCACCTGTATTATTTGTAGCTCCTCCGCCACCACCTGCGACAATGAGTCGCGACAGAAGAGAAGTCGAGTCCAGCGGATTGGAGCTATACACCGTTCGTACATCAGAGGCTCCACCACCTCCGCCTACATTATTACCGCTACTGTTGTTTTGCCCTTCACCACCACCATTCCAACCACTACCCATTGGATTACCTGCCCCCGTAGCAACCGTACCTTGACCTCCAACATACAGCCAGAACTCTTCCCCTTCTTCTACGTCCAGTGTTCCAAAGGTATAACCACCTTCTCCACCTGCATTATTTCCAGACCATCCTTGTGCACCATAGCACTCAATACTGATGGATGTCACATTGGTGGGAACAATGAAGCTTTGTGGGGAACTGGTATAACTGAATGTGAGACTACTCTCACACCCATCAGGAACAGAATTACCATTGGAATCCAGATTATCGTCGTATCCAGGACACACATCATCTGGATCCAACACACCGTCACCGTCTGAGTCACCGTTGATCGAATCCGTTTGGGCACTTGCAAACGCACCATCTTCAGAACCATCATTGGGTGTAACCAGACATGTCCAGACCTCTCCAGAATTGGTATCGGAAGCGGATAATACATCTGATGTGTGTACTGTGCTATTTCCGTCAACCAACCATGCATATGAGTATGTCACCGTATCTCCATCTATATCTGCTGATGGAGTATCAATGGAGCAGACTATATCATCTGTGTCAAATGCCGCGACTGGGTCGACAGAGACTGTTGGAGCTTCAGGTGGAGAGTTTTGGATGACAACAGAGGCACCAAAAGCAATACCTGCACCTTGCGTGTCAAAGGGAGTTACAGACAATGTCACGGTTTGTCCCTTAACGAAATTAGAAGAGGCCAATGTATCGGAAGTTGACGTTTGTACGATACCATCCACAGACCATTCGTATACAATTGAAATCGTTTCTCCATCTGCATCACTTGCCAAAACACTGGCCACGATATCATCATCTGTGTACGCCGTTTGGGGTGAAAGACTCAAAGAATCAATCTCAGGCAGACTATTTTCGATTACAATACTGGCCGAGCTCGTCGCTGTTTCTCCATCGATATCTGTGGCTGTAATGGTACAAGAAATGGTATCGGTCGGCTGGGCAATCGATAGTGAAAGAGACAAACCATCATTGGTTCCGATTATCGTTCCCGTTGTATCGTTGATCCAAGAGTACGTTAATGTTGGGATGCTTCCATCGAAATCAATCGCTGTACCCGAACAGGTCAACGTATCGGAAATACGTACACCGGTATTGGGATAAATCATGGCTTCTTGCGTAAATTGCGGAGCAGTAGAGATCACGGTTACCAAAGAGAAAAGCGTGTCACTACCTCCATGGATATCCACAACCTCTGCAACACAACGAATCTCATCACCTGCAACAGCGATGCTGGGATCAAGCACCAACGAACCACCTGAACCAAGCGATGCTCCGGTTGTATCGTTATACCAAGAGAATGTTTCTGTGATACTCTCATTATCGGGTTCTTCTGCGGTAACAGAACACAGTAGTGTATCGGTATTGATCGGACTTTCTGGATTGATATCAACTTCAGTGATGAACGGTGCTGTATTTTGAACAGTGACAGAAGAGACAAGAGAGGCTGTAGCACCCGAATCGTCTGTTACCGAAAACGTACACGTAATTACATCGGAGACGGTTACTTGACTCGGATCCAACACAAGATGTACACCTGTTCCAAGTGGCGTGTTGGTCGTACTGTTTTCCCAAACGTAATGTTCAGATGCCCCTTCTCCATCAGGTTCAGAAAAAGAACCAGAGCAGAGCAACGTATCGGATGTTGCTGGAGATGAAGGAGAAATGGAAACAGCTGAGATGATTGGTTCTCGATTTTGAACGGAGATCGACACAGAAGAGGAGTTCACAGCGTTGGATGAATCTGTCGCTGTTATGGTACAACGAATCACACCACTCGGTTCGATATTGATGGTTCCAAGATCCAGTGTTGTCCCCGTTCCCAAAATAGATCCGCTGGACATATCTTCCCAAAGGTATGATTCTGCTGGAGTTTCATCTGGATCATATACATTGGCACTACAATTCAACACATCATCGTTGAAAGGGAGAGATGGTGAGATCAAACCCGAGGAAACAATAGGCTCAGTATTATCAATGGTAATACTCGCTTGTGCGAAGGGACCATCTTGATATCCATCATTGGGGGTTACTTCCACCATCCAGATATCTTCCTTTTGCGTGTCGGAAGCAGAGACATTGGACGTTGTCAGATTGGTTGCCACACCATTTTTGTACCATAAGTATGAGTGTGTGACCGTATCTCCATCTTGATCTCCTGATTGCATCAAAGAGACACTCAGCGTATCCGTTGTATACGCATTTTGTGGTGTGATGCTTACTTGTGGTATATCTGGAGGAGTATTTACTCGAAAACCGACCACAGAATCTGCCGTTAGACCATCGCTATCGGTAGCATGAACAATTAGATTGTGGTATCCTGCACTCAGATTAGAAGCCGAAAATTGTGCGACGCCTGCCGATGTCGCAGATTGTGTAGAAATTTCGCCATCGATATCGGAAACCCAAGATAGGGATACCTCATTGGGCTGATCCTCATTATCAGAAATATTTGCAACAAAAAGGATATTATCCGATGTTGAGTACACATCACCGTTCATTGGCTGGTCAAAAATCACTTCCGGAGGCGTTCCTACTGTGTAAAATATATAGTCTGTGCAGCTCGCTCCTACTTCATCGGTAACCGTAAGGGTGACCGTATGCGTGTTTTCGCTAAGACCATCATAGGCCAATCCCACAGAACCATTGGAACTTGGAGTAACCGTTCCAAAATCACCATCTTTGTCTGAAGACCATTGTACCAACAGCTCATTGGCATTAATATTGTCATCACCAACATTCGCCTCAAAAATCACTGTATCTCCTGCGACACCAGCACTGGAGGATTCAGGAGAAGTAATAGAGCATGTGGGTGTACTATTGGGCCCGCCAACCATGATAACAACACTTGAAGTTGTATCTTTACCCGACGAGTCTGTAACCGACAATGATACCGCATGCTCTCCTTCGGAAAGATATCCAAAATCTTCCAAAGAACCACTTGAATCTGCCTCACCGCTCAAAGCAAGTACGCCATCTAAGGAACTTTCCCACTCTACGACAAGATCGGAAGGCTCATCTTCATCATCCGAAATCTCCGCTGCAAAGCGAATCAGCTGATCTTGATAGTAGACCTCCCCAAGACTTGGAGATAGCAGCTGAATAATAGGAACGTACGATGGCTTAACGTTGATCTGAACCTCCGCTCGAGCAGCTGCACTTTGTGGATCTCGCACTTCAGCTACAACCTTTTGCGAGTCTTCTGCAATCACAACAGAGCACAAACTTTCTCCAGCTGGATCCGGATTGGACCAGTCGCAGACGATATCCTCATCCAAATACCACGCGATCTGCAACTCGGAAAGCGCATCATTTGTATCAGAAACGCGAGCACGAAACACCTCTTCTTGTCCTTCCAATACATCAATTGTCGCATCATGAGAGGTTATTGTTACAGATGGATTATCATTAAAGGTCTTGGTTGTTGTCTCCGAATTGCAACCCAAAAATAAAAAAAACAACATATTTTACTCCATATCTTTATGAACAGAGTGTATCAAACCTTTCATATTGTTGGACAAACTTAGGAAAGAAATCAACGATTTCGTTTTTTACTGCGCAAAGAGATTTTCTCGAGCAAAACGCAGACTCTCTGTTTGTACAATAGAATACCCTTCCTCAGTCGATATCTGTGGACAGTTCCCTACCGAAAAGAGCTGATGACATCCTCCTTCGATCTCAATTGATGTCAGCTCCACACCTTGCACTTCACTCACAATCGTCTGCGGAGAATCAGAGTCCTCTGTGCCAGAAATCATCAATACAGGAATATCAACATTTGAACGACCTTGTGTCGATATCCACGCAAAGCGATCGGCTCCAGCCATCGGAATAATCGCCTGAAAGCGAGAATCTAAGAATCCTTCTTCAAACAGGGAGCGTTCTTCCTCGCTACAACCAGAAGGTAGTGTTCCGTCTGTGCACATTTCTGTAATAGACTCCATATTCATCTGCGCGCCAGCATTCATCCAATTATCTGTTGCACCAAAACTAAACCCAGACAATATCGCTTCATCTGTGTGGATGTTCTCCAAAGACATCAGTGCATCTAATGCCGCCGAATTATTGTATGGACGCAAATAAAATGTAGAAGCTTCTACGGAACCGCCGTAATCACTTAGCAGGTGCCCGGTATGATCGGGTGCAGCAACAACCCACCCATGGGAAGCAAAATGCTTCGGAAGAAACGCGCTGGAACCACCATACAAAAATGAACCATGGGAAAAAACGAGAACAGGATATCCGTCTTCCGCGACAGGTGCTGCCCAAGAAGCATCGAAAAAAGCCCCTTCATCTTCCACGATAGAGAAATACTCTGCGGCTTCTCCTTGTGTCTCTTCTGTGGGATACCAAATATTAATTAACGTAGTTCGCTCGTCTCCCAATAAGGAGTAAGAGATCTCCTTGGTTGTATACCCCACTTGGAACGGTCCCGGCTCTGAGACTTCCCATGTCAAATGCTCAGTGAATGTTTGTAATTTTTCGTCTACTGAATCAAGACATGCAAACATCCAAATCATCATTGGGAATTCTCTTTCTTGGAGATTACATACGATGCCCGTACGCGCAAAGGTTCACCCAAATATGGACTATATATGCTTTTCACTACATCAAATCCTGTTTGTGTTTGAATATACTCTACAGAAAATCCTCCGCTGCTCGCATCAAACTGCTGTATCAATCTTTTGGGTTTTACCTTGGCAACAGAAGAGAACCCCCCGTCTTTTCTGGTCGGATAATATGTCGGTTTCCCATCCAAGCGGATGTCAATGACCGGATACGCATCACAGGTTACGCGCATCACATTGGGGAGTGATTCAATAATATAGGTTCGACACATGTATGGTGCACCTTCAAGACGCGACTCAGCCATTCCTCGAATCATAAAATTAGTAGAATCCAGTGTCACTTTTAACGCTTCTTTTTTTCGTTTTTCCATTTGCTGCTGGCTTTGCACACACACATACGAACCTTCTTCAATCGAAAAAGCAAAAAGGGATGGAACAAGCCATCCAATCATTCCAATCATGAATCCCCCTAACAACCATGATTATAACATGATTACCATCATAGAGAGATAATTTACGAAAGTACGAATCTACTTCGCACTTAACGCCAACTCTTCTCTGCTAAGAGCACGTTCAAGATCAAACCACAAATCTTCAGGGTCTTCCAAACCAATACTCAAACGAAGCAATCCCGCGGTTATTCCTCCCGAAGCACGGGCTTCTTCTTCTACAATCCGATGTGTAAGGCCAGCTGGATGCTGAATTAAGCTATCACATGACCCAAGACTGACTGCAGGTGTAAATAATTGAACCGCAGACATCGCTTCACGAGCTGCTGCATACCCTTCTTTGAGAACAAGGCCAATCATAGTACCACCACCAGCAAGTTGACGACCGACGAGTCCTTTTGGATCACATGAAGATAGCTCAGGATACAAAACCTGTTCGACTGCGGGATGATCAAGAAGTCTCTCTACAAGATAACGTGCATTTTCTTGGGCACTTCGAACACGGATAGAGAGGGTTTGTAAACCTCTATGAACAGTGTATGCTGCTTGCGGATGAAGGTTTCCACCTGTCAAAATGCGTACTTGTCTCAATCGACGAGCCCACTCTTCTGAACAAGATACGATTCCAGCCATAACATCTCCATGACCACCCAAAAACTTCGTTCCAGAGTGTAAAACCAGCGTGGCACCATGCATCAAAGGTTTTTGTAAAACGGGAGTAGCAAAAGTAGAATCGACCAAAACAGGAACATCTCCTGCTTGAGATACAATGTCCTCAATGTCAATCAATGCAAGTGTCGGATTGGCCGGCGTTTCACATAGAATCATGGCTGTTTCTGGTCGAATATGAGATCCCACATCATCTGCCGTAGCCCAAGAAACATCCAAGCCCAGAATTCCACAAGCCAAAAGATGATCGGTACCACCATAAATCGGTCGGACCGCAATCACATGAGATCCCACCATTTTTGCCGCCAACAAAGAGCCTGTGACTGCCGCCATACCTGAAGCAAAAGAGACCGATGCTTCCGATCCTTCCAGTGCAGACATAGCCTTTTCCAATCGATCAACTGTTGGATTATGCAGTCGCTGATAAATAGGATTGTTGATCGGCTGATGACCTTGTGCCATCGCATCTATATTATCTGTGGCTTCATCCAATACAGGTGTTCGATACGTCGTGGAAAGATCAATTGATGGAACGTGGGCGATTCCCATATTGTCGCGGCCAGCATGTACGGCTAAAGAGTTCAATCTCATACAAAATCCTATTTTGTTGTGGTGTGTATTTAAGGATAGTATTCGAAATAGAAAAATGCTATCGAATTAAATATGGAATTTAGGAGGATATTTAGTGATGGATCGAATTGATAACGCAATATTGACCTGTTTACAAAATGATGGACGAATGTCCAACAAAGAGCTCGCTGCAGCTGTAGGTTTGGCACCATCTTCGTGCTTGGAACGAGTGAGAAAATTACAAGAAAAAGGAGTATTGAAAGGATATCGAGCTCTTGTCGATGTTCGAGCTTTGGGAATTGGACTACAGGCTTTTGTCTCTGTTCGATTGGCTCAACATGCCCGGACTTCCGTAGATGACTTTCGAGAACATATTCTTACACTGCCTGAGGTCATCGCTTTGTACCATGTCGCAGGACAAGAGGACTTTCTCATTCATGTTGCAGTCCGTGATGCAGATCATCTACGTAATCTAACTCTCGACGGTTTTACAACAAGAGCCGAAGTGGCTCGACTCAACACTGCGTTGATTTATGAATATATTCGTCACCCTACCCTTCCAAACTATTCTTTAGAGGAGGACTAATCGTATTTTACTGGCAATCAACAGATGTAATAAAGTTTCGGTTATCTTGCCCAGAACAACAATTTGAGTGCCAAGAATAACTTGTACAACCTCCCCAGCAATAGCAGTTTGTACTAGACAATGTCTGCATTACCCAGTTGGAGGCTGTAGAATAGCCGGCCAACTGACAAAATGCATCCATCTGTTCTTGCGTGGTTGTTGGCGAACAACACATACCAATATTGGGAGTACATTGGTCCAAATGCAACGGATAATAGGTCATTCCGTTGTAGTTATATGTATCAATGGTAACGACAATCGGAACATCCACCACAGCGATTTGAGCTGTTTGTACCACACCATTATCTTGCCCATCATTGGGTGTCATCAGACAAGTAAACACTTGCCCTACTTGTGTTTGTGCTGCAGGAATCGTATCCCCTGAATGTGTCGTCGTTGATACACTTCCGGTCCAAGGACTCCCACTTTCTTCCCAAATGGCTGTATACGTAATCGTATCGCCATCGTTATCGATACTCGGAACATCGACTGAACATACAATATCATCAACGCCGGCGCTTGCCTCAATGATAGAATAACCATCTTGCTGCGTGAAGGATATCGATGGAGCGCTTGGAAGTGAATTAGACACTGTAATCTGTGTCACTGTATTGGATTCTCCCTCTAGATCTACCGCTGTCACCGATAAAGACACAACTTGATTTTTTTCAAAGAAAGTTTCTCCATCTAGGCTTGGAGAGAGTTGAGGGACTGTAGACTCTTCCGTGTACACGACGGAACCATCTACAATCCAAGAAATCGTCAAAGCTATATCATCTCCCTCTACATCTTGTGCTTGTACATTCGCAGTCAAAACATCTGATGTATAAACTGGATCGGGAGACAAAACAAGAGGATCGATGTTGGGTGGATAATTACTTGGGCCTATCGTCACCACTCGAGAATCACTGATAACCTCTCCTGAAGGGTCTACCAAAAGTAATGTCAACGCATGTTCTCCTTCACTCAATGTCGCCTCACCCGCTGCCAATCCATTGGAATCCAATGTAATGGGCAACGGCCCATCAAGACTTGAAGACCATGCAAACGATAGTGCACTCATATCGCCACCATAAAAAGCGATTGCTTGGAATGGAGTAGGAGTCCCTACCATATAAAGAGAACCATCTTGAGGTGAAAATATTTCCAACGTCGGGGGAGAAACTTCTTCTACAACAACTTCAGAAACAGCCTGTACTGTAACTTCTGCGCGTCCTCCTGCCTGCTCTATATCTCGGACCTCAGAAATAATCGTATGTGTCCCTTCCAAAATCTCCATTGTACAGGTACTCTCTCCATTCGAATCTGGAGCTTCCCAAGCACAAATCTCACTGTCTGCCAAAAACCAACGCACCTCAAGTTCTTCTGCACCATGGTTGGCATCGGAGGCTTGTGCTCGAAACAAAGTGCTTCCCGGATCTATCTGCGTATTATTTCCATGTGACTGAATACTTATCTCAGGAGTTGAATTATAAGTGGTGAGACCCTTCTCACTACAAGCCACCATGAAAAATACAATCATTTCTTTTCCTCTCTTCTAGGTTTGTACATATATCATTGTGCACAACACTTGTTTTTCAGATCCTGACCACTAGTACTACACGTTACTTCCCATCCTAATGATTCACAATACGTCAGGCAGTCTACATTTTTTTTATCGATCCTCGTTTTGAGTCTCAAACCTTTTTCCATGACACAAGAGCATAAATCTGTACATGTTTGTATATTGATATAAGAATATAAAATATTATTGGTCTCTCGTAGCAGCGTACTCAACGAACGACAATAATTTGCAAAATAATATATATGCTCTGTTTGTGAAGAATCTGCACTAAGTGCATCTATACAGTACTGTCCATCTGTTTGTGGCTTCCAAGGAGAAGTCCTACCAACAAAACGAACACGTTGTACATCCGTATTCAGCACACCATCATAATACGCATTTAGCTCTTTGTAGGCTGAAAGCATGATTTCTAGATGCTTTTCCCGAACCTCTTCTATTTGAATCACGGGAATCTTTCCTTCCACATGTTTCGAAATCAATGGGACTGCTTCTTTTGTCTGTTCCTTGTTCTCCTTTGGTTGTACAATCTCTTTTGAGCAACCGAACACCAATATGCCAAATATCATTTCCGCTCCTGTCCTATGCGATTGAGTTGCGAATACCGCAGCTGAAAATGAAGCAAGCATAAACCATCTTGAACATGTGGTCTATTGCACTTTGTACATGTATTTCTTTCTACGTGAATATGCACTGATCTATCTCTATTAGAGAATAAGCTCTCTTTCTTTATTATCTTTGTCCATTTATTTTCTTGTATTCGATAAGCCAGAATCATTTGATTCCATTCTTCAGCACTCGGACTTTTCCGCTCTCGCAAAATCTGCCCCACTTCTTCATAAAGCATCCTTCGAATATACTGATAAACATTTCGTAAAATAATCGACAACATGATGCGTGCACAAAAAGATAAAATTAAAAGATAGACCATCCGCATTGATTCACAAAAGAAGAATCAACATGACAAGATAAGCGTATAAAGACATAACTCTGTACCAAAAGAGCGAGTAAAGGAATAACCATCGCAGTTTTTGTATGCGCGCTTAATGAAAGAGTCTTTGCTTTGTCCCATTTTATGTCCTCTGAAAACTCTCGTTGTAATGCGGAATTAAAATTGGCTGTTTTGGGGTAATGTTCAGCAACAAGCGCCATCGCTGTATCATGACTGACACCAAAAGAAGTAAGTCCCAGGGCCATGCATCCAAATCCAAGAAGTATCAAAAAGTAATCTCCATTGGTTTGTGGAAACATTGTAAGAACAGAAAGGAAAAGCATGATGCCCGAGCACAAAATAGGAACCCCAATCCATCGATACCGAAGAAAAAACATTGCTTTTTGATTGCTCGCTTCAAAATTTATAATGGGTTTTTGATCATTCATAATCATATCCTCGCGCCCATAATCATAACGTGTTTTGTGACGAAAAGGGAGCACATTCAATTTTGCAATACACGTATCTTGACAATCTGAATAGAACACTCTATATGACAGGTTATTTAAAGACATTTGATTAACAACTAAATAAAAAGGAGCTCAGAAATTATGAGCCTTAAAAATTATCTCTTCACTTCAGAGTCTGTTTCTGAAGGACACCCAGACAAAATGTGCGACCAAATCTCGGACGCAATTCTAGACATGCACCTCTCTGTCGACCCAAACGCTCGCGTTGCCTGCGAAACTCTTATCAAAACAGGTCTTATCGTCGTTGCTGGTGAAATCACCTCCAAAGCCACTGCGCTGAACTATGAGCAAAGAATTCGAGAAGTCGTCAATGAAATTGGATACGATCATACAAGTAAAGGTTTCGATGGAAACACATGTGGTATCATGGTAGCACTCGGAGAACAGAGTACAGATATAGCCCAAGGTGTCGATCGAGATAAAGAAGAAGAACAAGGTGCTGGAGACCAAGGCATGATGTTCGGATATGCATGTGATGAAACAAAAGAGTTTATGCCATTCACACTTCACTACTCACACAGACTACTTGAAAAGTATGCTGAGCTAAGAAAGAATGGAACACTTTCATGGGCGCTTCCAGACGCAAAGTCCCAAATCACAGGCGAATATGTCGATGGAAAACTCACTCGAGTTCATACTGTTGTTATCTCTGCTCAGCACACAGAAGAAGCTCAACTAGAACAAATTCAAGCAGATCTTCGAACACAGATTGTAGAAGCCGTTCTACCGGCAGATCTCCTTGATGAGAACACCATATACCACTTCAATCCAACAGGACGATTTGTTACAGGTGGGCCTGTTGGTGACTGCGGTCTCACTGGCCGTAAAATCATTGTTGATACATATGGTGGACACGGTGCACACGGTGGTGGTGCATTCAGTGGAAAAGACCCGTCAAAAGTAGATCGATCTGCAGCGTATCTTGGTCGCTATGCTGCCAAAAATATTGTCGCAGCTGGATTTGCAACTCGATGCCTTGTACAGCTTGCATATGCCATCGGTGTAGCAGACCCTGTATCTGTCATGGTCGACACATACGGAACGGGAACAGTATCAGATGAAGCTTTGGCTGAATGTGTTCGCCAAGTATTCCCATGTCGTCCGGCAAAGTTGACAAAAGAGCTTAATTTGCTTCGTCCTATATACAGACAAACTGCTGCATATGGTCACTTTGGACGAGAAGATAGTGATTTCACTTGGGAAAGACTAGACCGAGTCGATGCCATCAAGGCTTTCTTTGCATAGAAAAATCAATCCTACATAAACCAAAAGGATGAGTGTATTCTCATCCTTTTTTTGTATTCTTTGTCATTGGGAGACCTGAGCCATGTCAGAAGACCATATCTCTATTTATGAATACCTCGGTGGAGAAAAAACAGTGCGCAGTCTTGCATATCGGTTCTATGACCTCATGGATACATTGGAAGAAGTCAAGGAGCTTAGAGCCATCCACCCAACATCACTGGAAGAATCAAAAGAAAAATTTTTTCAATTTTTAAGTGGTTGGTTTGGAGGGCCACAACTGTATGTACAGCAATATGGACATCCAAGACTAAGAATGCGTCATATGCCCTTTCCTATTGATAAAAAAGCACGTAACTCGTGGATGCACTGCATGAAAATAACTCTGTACGAACACATTCCAAACAAAGAAATTCGACAACAGATCGAAGCTTCGTTCGCCAAATTGGCTACTCATATGCAAAATCAACCTGAAAAATAGAAACCATCGTATTATTACCTCTTAATGACACGCTCAAGAGACCTTATATGCCCAATCCTCTTCCAAAACCAAAGTTGTCTATTATTATTCCCGTATATAATGAGGAGAAGACACTGGTTGAAATCATAAAGCGCATCATGATTCAACCTTGGGATAAAGAACTTATTGCTATTGATGATGGAAGTACCGATCGTTCACTGGCTATCCTTCATGAGCTCTCTCAAAAACATGATCATCTTTATGTATATTCTCAAAAAGTCAATAAGGGAAAAGGTGCTGCACTAAGAATCGGATTTGAAAAAGCAACGGGAGACATCATCATTATTCAAGATGCAGATCTTGAATATGATCCTGCTGACTATGGACTCTTGCTCATTCCACTACTTGATGGTCGAGCAGATGTCGTATATGGCAGCAGATTCTTAGGTGGTCCTCACCGGGTACTCAACCATCACCACTACATCGCCAATAAATTTCTGACAAACTTATCCAATCTATGCACAAACCTAAACCTTAGTGATATGGAGACATGCTACAAAGCATTTCGAAAAGAGGTTCTTTCTTTGGTACATCTCCGAGAAGATCGATTTGGATTTGAACCGGAATTTACAGCCCAAATTGCATACCACAATCTCGCAATTTATGAGGTACCCATATCCTACTCGGGTAGAACATATGAGGAAGGGAAAAAAATAGGATGGAAAGACGGAATGCAAGCCCTTAAAGTTATTTTAGCTGCACAGTGGCACCTGAGGCGAAGCAAATAGTCACTACATGTAATATTTTATATTGATCAGCTCTTCCAATGAAGCAAACCGAATCTCTTCTTCTTGTAGGTATTCTATTAGTTTCGGTAAAGCACGAACAGTTCGTCCATTGTTGTCATGCATACAATAGACTCCTCCTTTTCTCTCTTTAATAGACTGTTTCGCTCTTTTGAAAATCTTATCATCGGTGGCATCACTACGCGTATCTCCAACACAAAGCTGCCATAAAATAATCAAACCTTCTCTTTCCGTAACAACCTTACGAATCTTTTCTTTTTGCTCCTCTTTGTTCGAAGAGGAAGAAAACCAAGGATTTCCAAATGGGGGGCGATAGTAGCGAACCGGATATTCAAATCCTAGAGCTCTATTGATCGCTCTTTCTGTACGCGCAAACTCTTTACGAATCTCTGGAACCGATAGTGTTCCTAATGTTGGGTGCGTATATGTATGATTACCTATAATATGTCCTTCTTTGTGTATTCTTCGAACTGTATCTGGCCAAGAGGACACCCTACGACCACAGACAAAGAAGGTAGCCTTTAAATTGTACTTTGCAAGAATATCCATGATCTGATGACTGTATTTGGGATGAGGCCCATCATCAAACGTCAAACTAACATGACCACGAAACGTATCTGGCCAATATAATCCAGGAATTCCCTTTGCATGAGCGGATAAAGGAAAGCTCAATATTCCAGCGGAACAAATACCGGCTGTGAATTGTCTTCGATTTAATTCCATAGTAAATCCTATTGAAAAATATTGCCAAGTATAAAAAGTTATAGTATAAAAGCATTGACACGTCAATAATAGGTCATCATGATTTTGTTTTTTTTTATCGGATGCGGGAGTAAGTCACCGACTATTCAATCCTACCCTTCTTTATTCAAAACCAATCCACCTCGAATTCCTTCCAAATCTGTCGCATTTGTGAATGAAGAAATATCTGTAGAGTCTGTTTTCTCTTTTTCACTACCTTCTCCCAATATCTCTTCTACTCCCAATCGCAAGTTATGGGCCACCTATTACTATACCCCCGTCTTTCCATATTCAAAAACGGAAAAACACAGTATTCTCAATCTGAAAGGAAAAGCATTTGGCCCCAGACTCAGTGCCAAAGATTGGTGTAATGCAGCCTTACAAGGCTCTTTTTCCATATCATACCCCAATGGTTCTCTTCAAACATTTAACTATGCTGGACTTTCAAAAAAGAGACAGGTCAACTGTGCTCCATATCATCGTTTTACGAAAAGTGGGCGTATACGATTTCAAGAAGCCAGAGGTCCCTATGGAGATGGAGCTACTGGAATCTATAGCTTAATACCACTACGTTCTATTGCTGTAGATCCACAAAAAATGCCCTTCGGAACCGTAATTTATATCCCAAAAGCACGAGGCTTAACGATCACATTTTCATCAGGAGAAACCATAACCCATGATGGATACTTCTTTGCAAA
>NYTD01000171.1 GCA_002683315.1 Deltaproteobacteria bacterium
ACTTATTAGAATGAACTAATTTGGAAAATTGGACAACCTAAAAACAAGTCCGGAAGCCTGGCACGTGTAACAGGATCGACGCTGTAACTAGAACGTGATCCATATTTGTTAGAGAAATATAACAACATTATCGAAGAATTAATGACTGATGTATGATTGATTCTAAAGAAGGAATGGAATTCTTGGTATATTATCACCCAGCGATACGTGTAGATGCAGAATCGAAAAATTCGGATTGTGATGGATGGCTCTGCTAAGGATTGAAATGATGCACCTTCCCATGAATATATCCAATGAATATTTGGAGACCGGACCAGCATTGCAATAGAAAATATGGATATACTAATCAGAAAACGTTGTTACCAGTGGCCTTGACATGAGATATTTAGAAAACTTTAAAATCCATGTGCAACAGGAAGAATATTATGCTTTACGGTTTCATTGGATGAAAGATATTATGTCAAGAGAAGTGCTAGTGCTACGCATTACACAAGGTCAATTTAGTTCAGTGCTGTCCATTTATACTCGGAGCAACTAGTATATAGCATTATTTAGAGATGTGCTTGCGTTAACTGCATATCCACTTTAATGCAACCCTTTTTATAAATAATAAATACATTTACTAAAAATTACGTAAGAAAAATGCATACATGCAAAAGTTACCTTTCTTCATCTTTCTTTCCCTAGTTTTTACATTGTGCTAGCTCCTCCATTTTCTAAATAAATATTGGTAGTATCATAAATTGTCTAATTTTTGACACAATATGAAACAATAACAATCGTATTGCTATCACAGAATACTAAATAGATATACGTTTCCATCATTCCTAGATGTATCTATTTGTTTATAATAATTTTCACACTAACCCAATCATCGTCGAAGGTAACACTCTCTAAGTCCATTGCTAGCTTTTTTTCAGCATCTAAATCGTCCATGTCCTATAAATAAATCAACAAACTATTGAAATTATGTCTAGACAATATCAATGTACATTATATTTTTTTGTAATTTGGGATCATTCTCAATTGAACTGAATTCATAAACGTAAAATTGTCTTAATTATCTTCTAACCCAATCGTCCCAAGTATTTAGGTATTTACATCCTTCCATATCACTTTCATAGTCTGGGCAGTTGTTCGAAGGAACAGGGCGGTTTGACCTGAAAATGAATTCTCTTCAATGTTATAAAATCTTTTCACCATTTCCATATATTAAAAGATATTTTGGTCTTTTAAATCTTGAAAAAGTTAATTGAGATCGATTTTCATTACGTGAAATTACTAAAATATGTAAGTAAATACCTCTCTTCTGCTTCCTCGTTATTATCTTTCCTTTTTAGTAGAACGATGTATGGGAGCTCGCGTTGTTCTGAACTAACCCACTCATCCTTATCCATTACGGTACGTTGGGTGTCGTCATAGCGGACCAGAGTTTCATTTTCCATCATATAGGAAACATAGTGACCACTATGTATTCCTCCGTCACCGCGGTGGCAAACCACGGCTACTAGCTCAAACTCTGTACCATGGACATTTATCAACTTTTTGATTCTTATTCGACTCTTTAATGTCTCGAATCTGATGGATATATGTTCATTCGCTGTTACATACGACTCCCTGTAGATTTGTATATTTATGAAAAGAAATTTCGCCTTTCGATCAAAATTCATCTCTTGCAGCATCTGCGTTTGATTACAACTCGGATTGTCGCAGTTGGCAATAACTGTTGTGGTTTTCAAATTATCAACCAGTGTTTCAATATCTTGTATTCTTCTTCTATTGTCGTCAGGGACTACACGAATTATGCAATCTGTGTTTTCTTCCGGTACTTTTTCCGTGTTACAAGTCAAACATTTCCGTTTAAAGAGCAATTTACTCCAGACTCCGTATCCTTCACTAATTATGTCATTTTGTTCTTCAAGCTCCATGAATTCTCTGTTTTCTTCTTCAATGGTCGTGAGAATAGTCCGCAAAAATTCTTCGGCACACTGTTGACGGGGTGGCCTTGTCGTTGGGTCAAAATAGACCTTCTGCGATGGATTTGTAAATGAAGCCGCCAGCTTGTGATGTTGTTCTTTTGGATTGTATGTAACTGACGTATTAATCATTCTTTCGAGTATATTTCTTAATGCCGTCGTTCCTTGGCACCATTGTGGCATACCCTGCATTATTGGACTGAGAGTGTGTATTCGGCACAAAGTCTGAAATATCGCGTTCGCATAGCAAGTTGTGCTCGTCTCGTTACTTAATCCAGCCGTTCGGTTTGAAGATAGTAATGATTTCTTCCATTTTTCTTGCGTATTTCCACACGTATTTCCTTTCTTATCTGGAATTGTTTTTTTGCTAAAGCTTTTAGTAGCATTTGCTTTTCCAGACTCATCTTCCGAAGATTTTTTTGAAGGTGTAAGGATGGTAGGTATTGATTTTGAATTCTTCGATTCTCTTTTCTTTGAGGGAGTTTCCTTCAATACATGTTTCTTCTTCTTTCCAGATTCTGAATAATCTATCAGCTTTTCTTGCTCTTCCCTACTTAATTCAGGGACATCAAATAGTAGTAGTCTTTCGTCCGTTTTTTTCATTTTCTCTTCCACGTCTTTTCTTTTCGTGATGAATTTATTCAGTTCATAGGCGTCCAATCCCATTTTCAAATTTGATATAATATTTCTTTCGTTACCATTTTTCCATAGTTCGTGAATTTCGTCTGCTATTTCATTTTCCTCCCTTGTCCACGTGACATTGTTTGTAACACTAGGGTTCTCTTCTAGCAACTTTCTCTTTGTTACGGCTGCTTGAATTCTCATTTGCCTTTCAAAGCATTCGGCATCTAGCACATCGGGATTCAATCTTTGTAACCGAATGTCAAACTCATTTGGCATTTCATCAGCTGGAATGTATGTATGATTTGGATGCTTTGTTCGTGAAAATGCAACTAGAGAAAGACCTGCAACATTAGCTTTCTCTTTTATACGAACTTCATTGAATTCGTGTGTCCCACCTTGGTGCTTGTATGCGGTAGCAGCATCGGCACCTTCGAGAGTAAAGCCGAATCGAATTTCCTTCTTTTTTTGCGTCTTTTTTCCGGCATCTCCGTCTCTGTGGCTTGAAGTCAGTGGTATTGGAACGTAGTCTTTCATATCTTCACCCTCGAAGAACGGAGTGCCACCCGCTTTTTCGTATCCATCGAATTTCACAACAATATACTGTGGTAGCGCAGGCGGACACTTTGGTGAAACAAAAGTTAGTTCGTATTTGGTGTTGTCGGCAAGATCAGCTATTTTCTCTTTCATGGCCGGTACTCCATTTATTTCTATCATTGTAGAGCCGTTCTGAATTGGTGGGTTTCCATCCAATTGTGTTTTCATCATCAACCCATCCATGTCAAGATCTTTAATTTCTTTACCAGACAGCGTCATTTTAAGTTCCTCCTCGGTGTATATTGGTCCCACAAAGGTCCCTCTCTTACCATTATACAGACCCATTTTAGGGTTAATATTTCGCGTCAAAAGCACTCTACCGTTTGGTACAAATGTAAATTTACTGGGTATTCCTCCGAAATCTTTCAATTTTACACTCATTAGTTCCTGGTTCTTCTTGAACGGGTAATGCGTCGCAACTGCTTGAAAGACTGGTACGTTCGTTAGCTTGAAGTTTTCCACAACCGCCCTCATATTCATCGAATCGACCGTCGGTTTGTTTGGTTCAGCTTCCTGGAAATAATGAAGGGCCATGACGATGTGTCGTGGTGCCCATAGCTGTGGGTTTTCCTTTAAATCCTCTTCTTTCGCCGCATGTTTTCTTAAAAATTCTATGTTGTCTCGAGTGACCTTTCCAAATCTCATCTGTACTAAATGTTTGCCAGTCCATTCGTCTGCAATTGGGTCATCCGTCTTTCTCATAACCGTTTCTAAGATAACGGCATCGTACGTCCCGTTGAACATACAAGATCTGAACTCTTTAATCTGGGCTCTCTCTTTATCACCTAAGGTTTTCAAAGGATTTTCGGTATAGCTATCCCAAACTTCATTGTTCGGCAATTGCGAAAGCGGTGTCATTCCAAACTCATGCCTAAATAAATTTATTGCTTCCTGGCATGTTGTTTTCAGTTCCTTACCCTTTTTCTTTTTTTGGTCAAACCTGAATCTCCTTGCACTGAAAATTGGGGGTCCAGTTACTGGCAACATCTGGGATACGTCACCATTGAAGACGATGCCTAACATGTCCAAAATGCTGTCTTGTTTCGTGCGGTAACCGAGGAATGTTAATCTCCAATGTAGGCAGCTAAACAACTTGCGCTCAATCATGGAAAACTCATCAAAAAGTAATAGAATCACTTCGTGCCCAATGAGTTTTTTTATTCTTTTCTGTGCATTCTCGCTTGCAGTAGAACTTGTTTCAGAGATACTGATGCTAAACAATGAGTGGATTGTCGATGCATCGAACATCACTTCAGAAACAGATGCCCCGGTAGGGCAACCAATTTTGACAAGTTTTTTCCAGTCGACACCTTTTTCAGCACAGAATTGAACAATACTGGATAATATCGCTTTTAGCGTGTAAGATTTACCGCTACCTGGATATCCAAGAGCGAATAGGCGCAGTGGTGTTGGTTTTGGCGTTTTTCCATGCGAATTGTTATACTCCCATTGTTGCTTAAAGTAAGTCATAACTTTGTCGTGGTATATCAGTTGGTTCTCATTCAGGTTTTCCCTAACATACACGTGTGTTTCATAACGCCCATTCTTCTCTAGCATATCTTTGTAAACTGATCTCAAAACCTTAGGATCCACAACTTCAGAGGCCAACCATTCTTGAAAGTCCATACCTGGTGGATTGATACTTGGTATTTCATTTTTGGTTGCAGTTCCCCATTCGTCCATATCCGGATTATCATCCAATCCGCTGATTAATTTATCGGTCTCAGTTTGGTAAAATTCTTTCTCGTTCCTTTTGATTTTTTCAACTTTTTCTTCATTTCGTGACTCCTCAATTAGAAAATCAAACTCATCTTCAAAATCAACTTCGATGTTCAACTGATTTTCAATAAGTTCTTCTTCCTTTTCATTATTATCTTCGCTTTCTTCACTTTCATCCGAACGCACAGCTCCTTTATTGTACTTTCGGTACATTGCAAGTAAGTACGGTGGAAGTCCTAGCCCATTGGGAAATTTTTGATTGAATAGTTCTATCCATGCTTTTCCGTATTCTTCTAAAGAAGCGTATCTGCTTCGATCGATTAAAATGTCATCTATTTTGTTACATGGTGTCAAATACAGTATAATATTTTGGCATCTATGCCAATATTCTTTGTGCTTCGGATTCATGTGCTTTTCGTCTATTCTTGGTGTCATGTGTGTAGCTCTGTACTTTGGCAATGGGGTCCCTCCGATAACCTTCTTCTTCTTAGTGATATTCAAGTGCCGTTTACCTTTTAAAGGGCATGGTACTCCATCTACACTTGGACAATCATCTGGAATTTCTTCTTTTACGGTGAATCGATCGAAAAACTCGTTCATAGACATCTTCTTTTGTACATCTTGCTTTATAGCCGTACTTACTCGATGACCCATATGTGTATACCTTTTATTAAAGAGTGAAAGTTTATCCTTCGTGTAGTCGTTATCATCTACGTTCTTTTTGTAGTCTTTCCGGAGAACCAATGCACCAGAAGTATTTATACCAAGCGAACTCACGTTTGAAATGATCAAGGGCAAGCCGAGATCGTTATGCACTGCGTTATAGAGACATGTTAGCTGTCCCGACGTTAAGGAATTATACGCCTTACAAACAGTGGATCGGGTTAAAACTGGATCGTTTGCCTCTAAACCCTCTGTCGCTGCCATCAAGATATTTGATGGTATGCTCATACCCCGACTACCTTTCAAACTATACTTTATCGTATAGTGTTCGGCGTCCACGTCTTCTAACGGAATCTCTAGATCCATTTCGAATTGTCCCATTTCATTTGATTTCCAGCTCAGTTTTGGTGGCTTCCTGAATAAGGCTGGAATCATCGGTTTATCATCACAGTTTGCAAGGTGGTATAAAATTCTATCAGGAAGATTTGCATTGTAAAACGGATCATTTGTTGGCGTTGAAAGAACGTATATACTTTTCTTATGAGGATCCTGATAAATACTATTTTCATTTACAATCGGTTTAGGGTACCTTCGTTTGCACACTACGATTTCTTTCTTTTTTACCTTTCCAGTCGGTTTTTTCCCGTCGATACATCTTTCTTGTTCTCGTCTATCAACAACTTTTTCCTTCTTGGCACATCTGTCCTTCACCGAAACAGTGTTTAATCCGTTTTTCCCCAGAGGACCTGTATGCTGAGTATGACGGCAAGAGGTTTCCACAACTGAATTATAAATTAATCCGATTTCACAAAAATCCCCAGTTCTTAAGGCCCGAATTAGCACTTCTTCCATATTCAGTCTCGAAATTTCATTTCTGTCCAACAGCTTTATTCCTTCAAATCGTTTTCCATTCTTTGATCTCGCAGAATTCCAGCAGTTTGTCATGCGAGGTAGAGCATCTTCAATGAACTTGTTTCTGTGTCTTTCCCAAATTGCAATTATTTCTTTCTCCATTTCTTTCCTAGTCTCCTTTTTTCCTGTATCGTGTCCTTTTTCCTTGTTTAGCAATGCCATTTTATCAGTAATGTCTTCCATGGCGACTCCTACCCTCTCTCCGAGTTCTGGCGAAAAGGTATTCTTGTGAGCATGAGGATTTCCATTACCACCCCATTCATATCGCATCAAGTAGTACAAAAACTTTTGTATTGGTCTAGAGATGTACAAAGTTTCGTATTCTGACATAATTGTTCCGATCAACTCAACTACACTAGGATGGTTAAGGTAGTTTGCTTTCCTCTCTGCTAACCATCTTCTTACACCCGCTTCAGTCGTATTTTTTCGATTATCACAGGACAAAAGCCTGTGTATTATTGGAGAGTTGGCATAGTTGACGGCATTTGTTGAAAAAGTGCATTGAAGTATAGGATATTTTCTATTTTGCCAAGGCATTACGGAGTTCATATCGTAAACTGCACCGAGAAACTGGGTTTTTTTCTGGTACCAAAATTCCTTGGAATCGGTTATTGTTGCTTTGTATTGGAGCAAGTTGGATGCGGTGCTCCTTCGTAACACGGGATCCGACTCAATGTCGCTGCGAGTAGGGATCCTATCTGCCACTCTGTTTATGTTTCCCATTACTATATTTGCAGTTTTCCAGCTTTGTAAAAATCTCCTTACATTATACATATGGAACTGCAACCTTTCATTGGTGCATGCACTTTCCTGCTGGGTTATCCATGAAAGGTAATCTTCTTTCCATGTTTTACTTCTCTTTATATCGACAAACCTTGTTTGCCAAGGGTCGCCGTCCCCACTTAGGAATACAAATGGGTAGGCGAGTTGAAATGTTTCCGGTTCCAAATCTCTGTGGGGTGAGTCACGCATTACACCCGAATGAACGATTCTGTTTTGGAATATTGTTCCTTTTACTCCTTCTTCAAGTATAGCATCCGGATTTTCTCCAACTGGAAGTGCATCCATTGCGCAAGGAAGAATAGATGTTCCCTCATCATTAGAACCTTCTAATCCTAAAACTTCGAATTCTATTAGAAGAGCTTTGAGGTTTTCTTCATAATGACTCTCTGGCTGTTTAACAATCCACTTATAGTGAACTGCAAAATCAAGCACATCGTTGATATGAATTGAACTTTTTTCTTCCTTTGCTGTTACATGAGTTTTTATTCTTTGCCACACCCAAATACATTCATCGGAGTCGTTTTCTTTCTCCATTACAGCAAAATCTTTTACAATATCAGCATAATCGCACCCACTATGAAACCATCTTTCAAACTCAGCGTAACTTAGTTCTCTATCTTTTCGTTCGTCCAGTCTTTGGTCAGTGATAGTTTTTACGGGAACGGTTACTGGGTCTCCATCTTCGTGATCGTCAAGCTTCAGCTTATCCAGCTCTGCACTCAATGCATTCATCGCTTCATCTGTAAACTTATATTTGTCGGCTAATCGCCATTGAGGTCGTGTATTGCCCGTTACTGGACAAAGTACGCGTTTCTGCTGATAATACTTTACTCGATCAATCTTTCTCATGTCGACTTGCAGCTCCTTGACATCACCTTTTGCTGTCTTGAATTCGACGACTGCTAAAGGTAGGTTCTTCAGATCAAAAAACGGTAGCTGATCATGGACAAGTGGGCGTCTCAAAGGGTACACAATACTTCCATCCTTGGTAAAAGGCACCCCAGTTTTGTACGAGCGTATGACATACAAATGCAGGTAGAGTGGTGAACATACCAGCTGTTCAACAAGGCTCAAAGTATTGACGAAGTTCGCATATTCTTGGTCATTAAACGTATTCAGCGACATCAGATTTTCTGGCCCCCATGGATTTACGTTACGTGTTTCTTCCATTTCCTCCATTTCTTCGATGTCTGTGAGAGGAAATTCATCTTCATTACCAATGATTGCCATGTCTTCATCTTCCCGCATATCTATATCACTTCTGGTATCATCATCCACTTCTACTGAGTTTTCTAGATCAGGTAGCGTAAATTTTTGTTCGCTACGCCTAGTATCCTTTATCGCAAAATCTTCTTCACTACTGTCAATACTTTCACTGTCTGTACGTTCACCACCTGTCTGATTATCTTTATCCAACAATCCGAATGATGTCTTGAATAAAGGACTTCCATCTACATTGTAAAACGGTGAACAGTCTTTACAGATCGAGTGACATTCTTTTTCACTGCTTTCATGTATCGGGGAGTTGCAAAACCGCTCGTAATCAATCCAAAATATCGAACTACTTTTGAATGTTTCACTCTTTGCTAGAAATTCACCTGCTTCTTCGCTAATATCATGTGCCTCTTCAATATTTTCCAGACCTACAGTCGTTCTACCACATTTTTTACAAAAGAGTCGTTTCAATTTATATAAGAACTTGTGTGCCTCGAAGAGGCGTACCAGACGCTCGGGAGTATGTAAGAAAGGATCTTTTTCTGGCTGAAGTACGTCAGTCCATGGTATGCAGCAAAGCGATTCTCTTGCTTCTCTATTCATTACTTTCCAAATTGGCAATTTTTGTAACTTTTCAGTCTTTGTTGGTAAGAATCGACCTTTGATACCTGTTACTCTTCCGAAAGTAACCCTCGCTCTTCCGTTCTCAAACTCAAGTTTGACGTGGGTATTGTTTGCTTCGTTTTCTAATTCTCCCATTTTTGTCCACTCAATACCTTTCATTTCTGCTACTGAAAACACGCTTCCGTTCTCGAGCACTTTCCCTAGAGCTCCGATAGCAAATTCTGCTTCTAGCGGAGAAAATTTCGAAGGAGATTTTTTTTGTCCAATTAAATACGTTTTATCCAAATCGATACTTTCGATATCCTGTGTAACATCGTCTCTGTCTATACACTTTGTGCGATATAACATATCGCACCTAAACTTGAGTGCAACTTCGTTTCCTTCGAATATGTAATATCCTGCTTTGTGCGCTTTCGACGCTTGGGAATCCAGAAGTCGATGGCATCCACACAAGTCGCATTTTCGATACCTGTACGCGAACTTTAAGGCTCTTTTTTCATGTTCCTCTTCATTTTCGTCTTCTTCAATTGATGGTTTAGTAGAATGTTTTTTGTAATGGACCTGATACTCGACTCTGGACCGAATTTTCCGATGGAAGGGAATTTGAGGTCCCGCATAGGGCTGGAATTTTTCGTGATGTTTTTGATGGTTCTTTCTGATATTTTCGTGAACTTCTTGTAGCATTAAAACAAAGTCTTCATCGCTGATCTTACTGATTGATGGATTGGCTAAGAACTCGTCTTTGGTATTGTGTCCAAATCGGCTAACTATCCTCTCACAAAAATCAGATTGCCGGTAAAATTTAAACGGTCCAAAGCCTACATAATAGAAGAGCGTGTCTTTTAGCCGATCTTCATATACTTGAGGTCCTTTCCAAGGTTCGATTCCTTGTGATTTTACGAGATCTGGATGTGTGGAATAGTAAGCGTCAATTCTTCTAAGATTTTCGATAAATTCAGTCTCGTTTTCTTTGGAATATCCGACACCGATATTTTTCTTTTCGCAGATTTTTTTAAATTCGATGTATGAGTAGAATTTGAATCTCATCCTTTTTGTTTCTTTCAAGCCTCTTTCTTCAAAATGATCGAGGCGTATAGTATTTGGTATGTCTCCATCAGATGTAAACGCAATGTAGCACTTGGAAGAGTCGCTGTATTGCCAATATGTTGCTTTTGCATCTTCATTTGAAACATCTGTTCTTAACTCGATATTTTCAGCTTGTGGACAAGCGTTTCGCACCCGTTGCTGTAAATCAGCTTTATCTATTATTTTGTACACAGAAGAAACTCCTCTCTCCATAAAATGATCTAATCGCACACGTCTACATCCTCCTGGGACATTGTAAGTAACATAGCACTTGTACTTATCTGAGTATCGTAAG
>NYTD01000172.1 GCA_002683315.1 Deltaproteobacteria bacterium
CGTATATTCATTTCCACGTGTATGAGATGATGGACTAATCCGATTGATCCATATGCCTTGAGGAGGTTCCGATAGGGACTCAATTAATCCATTGGATAACTGTACGAGATTGACATTGGAAAATCCTGCTTTTGATAATGCTGTTGTAAGTGGTGGTAGCCAATCTGGATTTTCAAAAAGTATGTTTACTGTTGGTAATTGCGGCACGATAATGTCCTTGTTTTTGGGCTGTAGACCCAGACAAGAACAAAACTTCCCCAAGCCGTAATAGCCTGGGGTGAAAATGAACGATTTACAGTATTCTAACCCCAGACGAAAGACAACAACAGCATGTACAGCAGTTGTTTGTCAATTGGGTGTTGGAAGAAGAAATGTTCATATTACTCATTGTATATAGTTGTCATAGATCTTGTCAAACCGATAAGGACAAATCATTAGAATTTTATCGCAGCTTCAGATTCTGGAATATATACAGTGTCTTTCCCTGTCTCTTGTATCTCAAGGATTGAAAAGTTTAATTGATATACAAGGGTATTCATTATTAGTTCGATATTAAAAATCTCAAGAGATGTTGAAGCATCTTCAACATCACAAGAATATTGTGTTCAAGTATTGATAAAAGAATTCAAAAGCGAAATGAGGTCGTACATGAAACTTTCACTGTGGTGTAATGGTCAAAGGATAGGAATATTGGATAAGATCCAAAGTGATCAGCCTTGGCTTTATTCTAACATTGACTATGATGATCCAGCCTATGGACACAAATTAGAGCAGATTACGTATTTTGTTTTTGTAGTTTTGGAAGAGGACTGGGGTGATTTTGAGGATGATGCATCGGAAGATCGTGAGTATAAAAGACGTATCGAGTCACTTGGTTTACAGAAAGAAGATCTCGATATCTTCCAAAAAAATCACTGGGAGATTCGAACAAAAGACCAAAAAGAGAAGGTCATTCCTCATTGTTTTCAAGATGGATTGTTTGGATGGAGAGGCCCTATGAGATTACCATTACAAAAAATTGAAGAGAACGTATAGCATATTGGATTCAATGATTATTTGTTTTTATAGAGATTTTCATTTCGCTTGTACGTAAGAGAGGACTATTTTTAGCCAGAGATGGAGGGAGATCAAAATCGTTCAAGACAACGAGTCTTCATTGGGATTTATCTCTTTGGCAAACCAAAAAATATTAGGAGAAAGAATAGATAAGTGCATGTCATAGTGTTGGGCCAACCATTGCATTGTTTTTGTATGGTACAAGGCTACATGACTTTTTTCACGAATATATCGCCATCGTCCAAAGGATTCACTCGTACAGTAGCGATCACTAGACTGTGTCATGACTACTAAACATCCATCATCTTTCAGCAATGAAAAGAGAAGCTCCCACGATAGCTTTGGTTCGTAGAAATGCTCCACTACTTCTGTACTTGATATCAAGTCATATTTTCTTTGTATATGTTTTTTGTCTGGACTATACAAAGGATCGTAATTATGAACATTCCATCCTTGTTCACCCAAAACAACAGAGATAGCGGGACCAGAACCAGATCCAAAATCCAAGATATCTGGAGATACTCTTTGCTCTTCTATCAACCATTGTATCATTGCTTGTGTAACTCCTCTGAGAAAACGTCTATATCGAGGATCATAGGGATCATTATTATGAAGCATGTATTCTGCTTTTTCTTCTTCTAAGTTCGGACATTGTGAACGACGTAGTTGAATCAAGGAGCAATGTGTACAACGCTCATAATTTCGATGGTTGTGTTCAAAAAAAGACAAAGCGAGTGAAGAACATAAACGACATCGAATCATACGAATATCCGGTATGAGTGTATTGATGATTTGTATGCTCTAATTCAAAGAATAGCAATCATTTCTTTGAGAGAAGATTGACTTCACATTTGATCTTTGTGAAGTAAAAAATAATCATATGGTTTTATCTCTTCTTATTTTTAGCCTTGTATATTCAGACATCTCCGTAATGGTGGTTTTTGTATACTTGATGCATGAATATATGGCTAATATCTGAAAGTTATGATAATCATGACACCCATTTTTTCATTGTACGTTCTTTGGTTTTCATCAAATATCAACAAAGAGTGAGCTATTTGTTACCGTGAATCAAGTCATATAGATGCTCGAAAATAACAGAACCATCAACGCCCAAACCATTATGGTCATATTCGTTGGTAATCCATACACGCATGTTGCCTATTTTTTCTGCGGTTTCCATTGAAAATATTCGTTCAACATACATGTCATCATCATAGATCAAAGCTGCGCATGGGACTTGATTGTTCATTAGCACCTCTTCATTATATAATATTGGCCAATCTGATTTTTGAGCCAAAATCGTTGCTAAATCCGCAAACGGTCGTAATTCTTTATAGTCTATACACATCCATGGATAGATCATCTCACCAGTAAAATAGAATGGCTCTCGTTCGACCGCAAAATCTGGAATCTGCTGCGTTATTCGATGAGCAGACCAATCAGAGCATTCCTTCTGACAATAGATAGCTTCATGCAAAAGAGTATAAATAGGATTTGTCTCAAATGGAAGTTGATTTTGTACGCCTCTAAGGAAACGATAGCTCAATTCAGATCCTGACAGACCATCTACAAAAGCATATTCTAATAGATAGTGGAGACTTTCGAATCCAGTGCTTCTTCCAAAGCCCATGCCCAACTGCTGAAAAACACGTGGTGTTAGATGAGTTCCACCAGGTAGTACTACCTGATGAGATTTGAGGTAATCAACAATCTTTCGAACCACGTTGATGTCTTGTGGGTATCGTGCATAAAAACGTTTGTTTCGGCTCAAAACACGCTTGGAGGTTGCCTTATAAACTTGATCTGCATGACCGGATAAAGGAGGAAGTCCTCCGGTAATCATTGCGGCTTGTAATCCTTGCGGAGCCGCAGAAAGGTAATGAACCGCACAAAAACCACCAAAACTTTGGCCTAATATTGTCCATTTGTTTTCGCCTATCAATTCTTTACGAATCAATTCTGCATCCTTCACAATGGAGTCTGCACGAAAGTGTTGCATATATTTGGCTTGTTCTTGTACAGTTGAGATATTAGCGATTGTTTGTACACAGAGTGGAGTACTGTTTCCTGTTCCTCGCTGGTCAAGCAGTAAAACTCGATGGTTCTTGAGTGCTGTTTTGATCCATCCTGAACGTGTCAAGGGAGGGCGACATTCAAAACCTGGTCCTCCTTGTAAATATACAATAAATGGAGCCTGACGATCTGCGTTGTCAGATGCGCATAATTCTCGAGCAAAAACATGAATGGTTGTACCATCCGGTTGCTCGTGGTTGAGTGGGACTTCGAATTGATGTCCCTTGACAATTAGTCCAGGACTTTTGTGTGTTGATATGAGCATGGATTATTCCTTCTATCTCTTTTGTGAAAATCTGTTATGGGGCAAAGATCTAAGATGTGCTGAGTTGATGTTATTCTTGTTTTGACTCCATGATGGTATCAAGAAAACTGGAGTATCCTCTTTTGACCTGCAAAGGAATATCCTTTGTTAACAGATTATCTCCAGAGATTCGAACCAGGATATTTTCCGAATCTAAAAGACTTGAATCCTTAAAGGAGCCGTTGAAATAAAATCGAATCATATTCTGGTATTTTTTTGAGAGATTCGTCCCCTGAGAATATAGTTCTGTTTTGGAAAAATAAATCTGAGAGTTCTCAAGGTTTAGTCCCTTTTCGTTGTATAAATCTATTTTGATGTCTTTTCTGTTTATCTCTGCGGGGAGCACTAAATTGATATCAACCATGAAAGAATGAATATTTTTCGGTTCGTTGTATTGATTTGATTGGACACGATTCAATATCGTATTCCATATGATTTGAAATGTAGGGTGCTTACAATAGGAGTTTTCAATACAAGTCTGCGGAATTTGTACAAGTCCATAAAAATTTGGGGAATCTGGAAGGGGAGAGAGGTGAAGAGCGTCAACCAAAATATAGGGTGCCCAGTTTATTTCTTTCATGATATTATTGTGATTGTATATGAAATTAAATCGAGAACTAGGTAGGGGTACTGCCGAATCATCTTCATATTTTGATCCTCCTCCTACGAAGAGACCCAATGGGGTCAGGACATCTGCTTTTGCTGCAATATTGAGGAATCGTATTTTTTTTCGTTGTTCGGTTACGTGTTCTATAGAATTACTTTTAATAATTGATGTACGCATATGATAGTTCCAATCACTACCAAATTCCATATATTCCAGCTGTTTTGTTCCAAAAGGAATGGGCAGTTCTAGTCCAGATTTAGAGAAGTCATCCTTTAATTTTTTTGCAAATATAGCGGTTTTTGCACCCCAAAATGGAGTTCCCAACGTGATGAAGCAATCAATGTTATCGATTAGATCATAAGCATAATTGTCTAGCTTTTGCATCGATCGAAACAACCAGATAGAACCAACAAGACCACCTTGAGAATGCATGATGATTGATATTCTATCTGAATCTGGTAGATTACTTCCAACTGTATTCTGGATTCGATTATTCATGACTTGAGAAAAGTCTTCAATATCCTTTTGATTATTTTTCGTGTCATATTCTATATGATGAATGGAATATTTTTCTTGTTTGTTTTCTTCAGAAAGAACTTTGATTAATGCATCTTTCATTTTTCCAAAATGTGACCGATCTCCGCCAATACCGTGAATTAAAAATATATAATGCTTTGGTTTTGAAGATTTTAACTCTTGAATGTTTGATGAAGGCTTCGAACAAGAGAGATACATTATGAAAAAAATAAAACAAAACATGATTTTCCTAAAATATTAAAAGGTACTTCATTATGACTCCATTTGTTATCAACGTACATCTTGTGAGTGAATGCACATGAAGAGCACATTCCTTTTATAGTAGATATGTGTGCATTTATGAATTTATAATCCATAAAAATTCAAAAATTAGCCAAAAACAATATTAATCGATTGTTTTTATCAATAAAAGTCAGGATTTATATACTTATAGCAATACATTCAACATAGATTATCCCAGTTGTTCATCCACATGAGTAGGTCGTTCTTGATTCGCTTCAAAGATATAGACCAAAAATGAGTCTATAAATTCTTATAAAGCGTGGGTTATATGAAAATGTTTTGCGTCAATTTGGTTATATGAATCGAAAATACGTATCATAAACATGGGGATTTATGTCTTTACAGCTACTTCGTGAACAAGCCAAAAAAATAGCCAATGAACTTTATCTGGCGTGTAAATCCAAGCAAAAAGGACATCCCATGTTTCGTTCTGGTATGTTTAATTCTGGAATTTGGAGGGCAAAATGGGAAGCCGAAGCTCGCAAGACTCCAACCTGTTCGGATGCGACGTTATTTGTTTCATTTCTCTCATTGGATTTGGAACAATGTGAGAATGTATCGGCTCTTTGGCCTTGGGAGAGCCGTAATCAAATTTTAGCAAAGAAAAAAAACAAAGCATGGTTGAATGCACTATTGAATTTGGATGATCATGCCACTATTTTTGTCGATCTGGTACCCAAAATGGGGATTTGGATTTGCGATGTATTCAATTATATTCCACGAGATGTGTGGAGGATCGCTGCGAAGCTAATAGCAAGGTTTTATCGAAGTAGTAAGCAGATTTTTACCTCTATATATCCAGATGGATTAGAGGAAGATGATGAACGACGACAGGAATTCTTTTTCGCGAAAGTAGATTCTTCATTACAAAGTCTCTTTGATTTTTCGAAACCAGCAAAAACAAAGGGTACCACCCGTAAGGTTTTTTCAACGGTGTCACAAGAAGTAGGGAAGCAACAATATGGTGATCATGCTCATGTACACAGGCATGGTTTGTATCTTCTACTTCACGTTGCTCTGTTGGATGATGACTGGTGTCAAAAAGTATTCCTTATGCAGAAGAAATCTTTTCAGCCTCACTTTTCTAAGATTACAGACCCTTCTTGCTTAAGCGTTTGGTACACTGCTTTGTTAGAAGTGTCATATTTTGATGGACATTGTACGAATTTGGATTGGACGTTGATTCAAAGTCTTGAGATCTCTGA
>NYTD01000173.1 GCA_002683315.1 Deltaproteobacteria bacterium
ACGCATACACACATCAACTTGAATATCACTTGGTAACTGCGCTAGGGTGTTCGCTCTCTTATTGCTTTCAATATGCGCCAAAATGACTGCGATTGTTTGTGGGTGTTCTCTCCGGATTACATGAGCAAGAGCACGAGTCTCAATCGAGTTAACTTGCTCTAATTCAGAATATTTTGGCTGACTTTGTTGAGTATAAACATCTTTACTGTTCGATCTCTCTATAAGCTTCTTCATGAAGCTATGGTGATCACTTAAATGGAAAGGATTAAGGGTTTTACAAAGCTCATAGAACTCGAGTAAGATCTCCAAGTGTCTGTTTTCAAGAGTTCTAGATAATGTCTTCATACCTTGGTTCAGTAACTTTATATCGTCCTTGCTAAATTGACCGAATATAGTACTGGCCATTTCTTCACCAAGCGTAAGTAGGACATGAGCCGCTTTAACCGTATTTGACTCAGTAATTTTACTGTCATCATGAGGACTCAACCAGAATCGAATCACTGCTGTTGACCGATCAGGATTTCGTTTCACATATTCTATAATTTTGTGGATTAATCGCCTTTCTTGGTCCTCATCCTCGCCAAAAAATAAAAACATTTATCTTCCTTTATTTATTTATCAAGTTAGGTAGATTAGAGCTTATTCAGCTCATAGTAGTCATCGGCTGTGATGTAGAGCAACTCAAAAAATATCTCTTTTGATTATTTTAAAAGTATTTTGTCCTATCTCACAAAACAAGCAGGTTAACCCTTATGTGACTGACGCTTAAGTAAGTCAATTGATGGTTGATAAAGAGTGTATCTTTGTCTTTCCCCAAACGAGTATTTCAGATGCTTACATGTTCGATGTAGACAGCTGAGATAGGCTGAAAGGCCACGGTTCGGTCTCAAGATAATCATTGCAGCATTTATTATTACGAATCTGGAACTTGAGGTACCTACTTCGATGGCAACAGTGATTAAAGAACTTGGTCTTGATTGATTATAGCTTAATTTGCAATTGATCTGAGTACGCCGCTTATTCAATGGTATAGGGCTTAAAGATAAAAGAAAGCTATGTGGTACAATGAATACTTATACCTTTGGAATAAACTGTTTTTGTTCGCTTCAAAGCGAAGTTTAGAGTGTAGGTCGAGCCTTAAGGATACTACTAAGACAATATTAAGCCAATCTTTACCACTATACCCATGCTAAATGAATCTAGACTCAATACTTATAAAATAAGAATTTATTTTGCCCTTAATTGATTTGGAAAAGCATTTAAGCAGTTTTCGGGGCTAAGTTCAGGACTCAAAGCTCTTTTTAGCAGTAGGCCTTCAGGTTGCTCCATAGTCTCTTTCAAAGAGGGGAGATTTCCTTTTAAAGCTTGATCTACTTGTGGTTTGAAAACTGTTTGGGCTGTGTGAAACTCATCTCTAAAGTTTCGTTTGTTCGGTGTTTTAGAGTTATTAATAATTAAAACAAAAACGGAGCCAACAATAGCTGCCATAAGTATTCGAGTTAAATGGGGCTTTTTATATGTTTTTGAGGACGGGGGATTTGAGACTGATGATGAATGATTTTTTTGAGCTGCACTGTCAAGTTCATGGTCATATTGTGTACGCAAACCAGGATCAGATAAAACCCGATAGGCCTCGTTGATAGCCGCCATTTCCTGATGAGCTTCTTGCCTATCGCTCTCCGATATATCATTACCTGTAAAACGATCGGGATGAAGATCTTTAGCTCGTTCTCGATACTTTCGCTTGATCTCTTCTGAGGTAAAGCCCTTTCCTAGTCCGAGCAACTCATAATGGTTTTTCATGCTCAGCCTACAGCTTTACCAAAGAAATACCCCATAATCATACCGATAAGAATAACTGGCGACCAGAAGAAAACCTGCATGGTAAATTCGATTAAACTTAGGGTTTGGAAGTCAGTTTCGCAGGCGGATGCCATGAGAAAATAGCCTAATGCGGCGCCGATTAAAGCCCCGATTGCTCCACCACTAGATTTTCGTTGGGCAAATTCATTATTTGCCTCGGCTACCGCTTGTCCAATATCTTGTGCATTCATATTATGCATAGGTGCAGCTTGGGGAGCAACAGCTTGGGAGTTTTGCTCGACTAAAGCCGTATTTATAGGAAATCCACAACTTGGACAGGCAGGAGCTTGATCTGATACTTGAGTACTACATTCAGGACATTTAATGAGAGGCATATTTTTCTTTCTGCTTCAGCGGAGATTTATATAGGTTCAAATTGGGTAATATTTTCACTTCAATAAATGATTAAAGTAAAGCAATAACATCAAATATTATAACTGCAGTTTATTCATTATTCTTTCATAGACTCTGAATCGACTCTATAAAACTAACTTTCTTATTTGCCAGTGCCAATATTTTTATCTAAGTTTGTTATCTTAAAGAACAATGAAAAGCAGGCAGCAAATCACCATTGATATAAAGCACTCAATCGATAATTTATGCCCTCATTTAAAGCCAATGCCGATACACAATAGCTACTAAGCCTTGAACAGCTTGTGATGAATCAGTACTCAACTTTATGGCATGGAGTGGAACCTTACCCGAAGCCGATTGCTTAGAACTTTGATATAATTGATTATTCATGTCAGATTGTTGCTTGAGCAGAGAGCTTATATCGAGCGTCAAAGCCTGAAACTTTGGTTTAAAAATGACACAGGGATCAATGGCGAGTTCAGAGCGTAAGTCGTCTTGTAATGAGTCACTTAAAAGACCTTGTTGAGCGTAGCCTTTGAACATCGAAGCACTACCTATAAAACTTTGATTTAATTTCCAAATCTGTTGTTCATTATTACTTGAACTTGCTTCTAAATCACTTGCATTCACTTCAACATTAAACCGATGACTCAAAGGCTTTAGTTCAATCCATTCTCCCTCTCGTTCAAGCTTAACTTCAATTTTGATGGGAGCCTCGGTACTCAATACCAAGCCAAGCTGTGGGGCCCCTTGTAAGTCCTGACTTGGCGTGCCTTGTCTTGTTGACTCACTTAGGTTTTGCCAAGCTTCGTCTGGTAATTGAAGCACTACACCCATATGATTGATCGGGGTATCTTGTTCACTAAAGTCGTTTTGCTCTAAAGCTTGGAAGCATTGAGCTGGCGGGGGTGGACTAAATAAATCAGAGTCTAAACGGCTAATTGGTCCATCTTGATCTAGATCTAGTAGACTTACACTACCAGAAAGCCACTCACTGATTGCCATTTGTTTTCGATTGGGAGATAGGGCCATACTCCATGGGTTACTTTGCAACAGCAAAGCTCTTTGAGCAATCCTCTCTCCACTCTCAACAGAATAGGTCCATAGTGCACTTTCTGCTGAGTGGAGTACATACACCTTATCATCGATGACTTTGAGGTCATTAGGTACTTGACCTAAAGGCGGATTATAAATCACTGGGTTAATCTGACAATTTGGATCGTTAAGCTGTGTTCTCAATTGCGCCAGATCAAGATGAATCAAACGCCCCGATAAGCCAAAGCCGACCCATAGTCGATCACCAAGCAAAACTGGCATCTGAGCACCCTCCATCACATCTTCAAACCGTCCTAGCTCGGGAGAGCAAGATTCTATTTTGCCCTCAGAACTCACAAAGTATAAACGATCCCGATTAAAATCGATGAGCAAGGAATAGTCATTCCATTGTACGATACTCGCCAAACTTAGAGTGTCGCTTGGTGCATAGCGTTGAGCTTTTATATTAAGTAACTTTCTTTGTTGATCATCGCTCTGCTCATTTTCAATTGCGCTGTCTGCACTACTGAGCGACTGAGTAAAACCTACTTTCCAAAGCACTGCGTCAATACCTGAAGAAAGAACCCAAGTCTCATCAAAGTTTAGTGTTTCTTGAGCAAAACCAATAGGCTGACTATCAACTAGATACACTCCTTGTGGAGAATTATATAACTTCAGTTCTTGTTGCAATTCAAATTGTCCACTTTCATCAATTTGAAGCATGCTTAGGCTTGACCAAGAACCTTGAGGAGATTGCCCTAAAACCAGATTACCACTGCTCAGAACAGCTAGAGAGTCTGTAGATGCCACTAAGCCTTGCGGATTAGAAACAGAGCTATACCAAACGCCTAACCTACGCTTACTTTCAAGGTCTATTAATATGACTCGTCCCTCGTCCCACTCTCCTCTATAATACGCTGTATCGCTCACTGCGATAGTCTTGTCATTTAGATAGCTAATCGCTTGCAAACGAGCTTTAGTCTCATTAAAAAAAGCTGAATCTGCTTCAGATTCATAATCACACGCATGAACAAGCAGACTACTCATCAAAAAGCTTATCAGTTTTAGTCTACTAAAGGATTGCACAATTCAATCCTCTTCTTGCTTAAACATGGTGTTCAACATATGACCCATTCGTTTCTTTTTCACCTTTAAATAACTGTTATTTATCGGATTTAATCCTACTTCAATCGGTATACGTTCTACCTCACACTGAGTGTATTCAACAAAGCCTTTAACTTTTTCAGGATTGTTGGTGAGCAACTTGACCTTTTTTATATTTAGATCCGAAATAATATCAGTCAGCATTTCATAAGTACGGGCGTCCTCTGCGTAACCAAGTTCAGTATTGGCATCCACAGTATCTCGTCCTTGCTCTTGCAAAGCATAGGCCATAATCTTAGCGCCGAGACCGATCCCTCGCCCCTCTTGAAATAAATAAATAACCGCTCCCTGACCTGCCTTGTGAATGGCTTGCAAGGCATACTCTAGCTGTTCTCTACAATCGCATTTAAGAGAACCCAATACCTCACTGGTGAAGCAAGCAGAGTGCACCCGAACCAAGATAGGCTCATCTTTTAGGTGTTGATTGATATTAGATTGACTCAGGTGATCTGGATTAGACTTGTTTTCCACCTGACTGATTGCGCTTTGATCGATCAATCTAAGAGAAATAACGACATGTTCTTCGCCCTGTTCATTTCTATACACACTCGTATCAAAATCACCCCACCGAGTAGGTAAAACAGTTGTGCTGTAGCGCTTAAAATTAGCCATGACTCGTCTTTCATTTAAGTTCTAGGTGAAGTTTGATGAACTCATCACTTACTTGGCTTCAATAACCATTTTATTTTACTTGCTTAACCTGTTGATTCGGCTTGCTTGAGCCTTGATGAGGCTTGGCAACGTCATCTTGATCAACTTCTAATAAAACAAAACGTCTCCCCTCGCCAAAAACCTCCTTGTATTTTCCGCGTAAATGCTTGGGTAGACTGCGTTCAAGCTCTGTTTTGATACGACTTCGCTCAGTGAATATATAAAACTTTTTTCCACTCTCCCAGCGCTCCCATATACCCCAAGTTTGTAGAATTGGTTTTAAATCCTTGGTATATAAAGCTGGCACAACTGTATTATGTGTATAAAAAGCTTCGCCTCGCCAATTCATTCTGAAAGCAATCGCTGGAGCCTTACACCAAGTCGGTAGACTTTCCAAGTGACGTGGCACTCGCTCTGAAAAGCGTAGGAGCTGAGCCTTAAACTTAGCTTCATCTTCTTTACTTTCTCGATCGTAAGCACCACATCTGGAATAATATTCATTCCACAGTTCCCACTGGCTCCAATGGGGAGCAACTGTAGGTAAGTAAAGATGAAGCACATAGTAAGCCATCCAAACTGCCGCTAAGGTAGAACTCAGTACACCCAATCTTCGCGCATACAGATACCTTGACCCCAACAGGATAAGACTTATTAACATAATCAAGGTGATCCATCGAATGGGGTTAAGGAGTTTTTGATTCCACTCTTGATCCTTAAGAGCTTGATCAAGCTCTTGATGTCCTTTTCTTAAATCTTCACTTAATATGGGAAAGCTCAATGTTGACCGCCAAGTTGCAGAGGTAGCCTCATGATATAAGGCTTCAATTTGTTCTTGACTCTTTTGAAGAGGCCAATCTCGATCATATTTATACGTAAACAAGTTCACCCAGTGCTGGGCCCCTTGTCCTGGGGACTTAGAGGGAGTCACTAAGTCTCCACCAACCCAAAACAGCAGACCTATGCTACTGATTGTTACTAAACGAGA
>NYTD01000174.1 GCA_002683315.1 Deltaproteobacteria bacterium
ACCGCACCCCAAAAAACCCAAAACAAAAATTCGCCTCAAGTTTGCTACGGCATACGTAGCAAAGCTTGTTACAGAAGATCCTAGACTTCGATCCACTGTCAAGGCAGATGACAAACGCCACTGGTGCATCGACAAAGGGCATCGTGGTCTATTCAAACAGCGCGCTCTTCTTTCAAGGTGGCCAATACAAGACTTGGCCGGCTTCACAGATGGAGATCCACTTGATGTTAATTTAAGCCCTGTGCTCAAATCTTCTGGGGCTCCCTTTGCTCCTCGAGATTACCAAATAGAAGCTGCAGAAAGATGGTTCCAAAAAGGAAAGCCAAGCGGAGGCTGCGGTGTTGTTGTTTTGGCTTGCGGAGCAGGAAAAACGATTGTTGGCATAACAGCAATGTCACTGGTAAAAAGAAAGACATTGATTTTGGCCACCAATCAAGCTTCGGTAAACCAATGGATACGTGAAATTTTGGATAAAACAGATCTTGATCCTTCTATGGTAGGTGGATATTCTGGACAAGTCAAAGAAGTAAAACCTGTAACTGTAGCCACATATCAAATTTTGACATGGCGACGATCAAGAAATGATGACTTTGAACATCTTCATGTATTTGATGATGAAGATTGGGGACTTGTCATTTATGATGAAGTGCACTTGCTTCCCGCTCCTGTTTTCGGAGCAACAGCAAGCCTACAGGGTCGTAGAAGATTAGGGCTCACCGCCACATTGATTCGTGAAGATGGCAGAGAAGGAGATGTATTCTCACTTGTTGGACCCAAACGGTATGAATTGCCATGGCAAAAACTACAAGTACGAGGCTTTATTGCTGAGACCTCTTGCTATGAGGTTCGCATCGCATTTCCTCCAAGACAAGAAGAATTATATGAAAAAGCCACCGCGCAAAAGAAATTTCGACTGGCTGCTTCTAACCCTGCAAAACTAAAAGTAGTTCGAAAACTCGTTGCCAAGCACAAAAAAGACAACATCCTTATTATCGGAACATACGTCGAACAGCTTAAAATCATAGCAAAACAACTAAAAGCACCTTTAATTATAGGCCAAACTCCACATCAAAAAAGAGAAGTCCTATTTGCAAACTTCCGTAATGGAAAAAATAAGGTTCTCGTGGTAAGCAAAGTTGCAAACTTCTCGATCGACTTGCCTGATGCTAATATCGCGATTCAAGTATCTGGTACATTTGGCAGTCGCCAAGAAGAAGCACAACGACTAGGACGTATTTTACGTCCCAAAAAAACAGAGGCTCGCTTCTACAGTATTGTTACCAAAGACAGCAAAGAACAAGAGTTTGCACTCAATAGACAGCTATTCCTTACAGAGCAAGGATACCGCTACCACATCAAAACAGATGACACCTATCTGGTATAAAATCCCAACAAAGAGACTGGTATGGCACAAGAAGAAACAGAAACCACCAAACCGCACTTTGACCCTAATATAAAAAAGCGAAGACGACGTAGAAAGAGAAAGCGTGGAAAAAATAGCCACAAAAATAATGAACGATATCCATCTGTTCTCCTTCCACATCAAAGAAGGATTCTTACTCCACCGCTCAATTACCCCAAAAGCAGTACAAAACCAAAGAATCCACATGTTCGCTCAAAAGAGTTTCCAAGCCAAAACAAGATCAGTAAAGAGCTTCAGAAACTACCCATTGATATCGTAAAAAATATCTATTCCGCACTTGGTGGACAACCATCAAGAATCACCACAGAAGATCGATTATTTCAACTCTGTGCAAAAGCTCTAAAACAAGACTCCAGAGTAACGACTCTCGTCAAAGACCTTCACCACCGCGATCGACAAGCCCTATCTATTTTGCTTCATTGTGGTGGAATGATTCACAATAGCAGTATTTTGGAAGAACTTATCATTTCTTTGGGAGGACAATCAAAGGATTGGGAAAAGACCATGTTGCTCCTTGAGCGAAAAGGTTTAATCGCAAAAACCAATGAACAAAACGGTCATTTCTTTTATATTGTTCCATCTATACTTCTTCCTTTTTTGGTTCACAGTCTCCAAGATGAATTGAGGCTTCCTTTATTCTCTCACGAAGATCTTAAAGAACTTGAAAAAAGAGAATTTGAGCCATCATTTCACTTTAGTATCACAACACTTCTCACGTATATCGATCAACACCCACTTCGACTCACGCAACAAGCCCTTATTTCAAAATCTGACAAGGATGCACTGGACTCATTTTTCACCCAAATTTGGGACTCGCAATCAGATATTTTTAATCTTCATATTGAATTTCTGATGCAACACGGTCTTGTTGTATACAAAGACAACGGATTGCGAACCAATGACCCTGTTATTGAAGAATGGTATACCCTTTCCCCATTTGAACAGGGGCGACTCATTCTTTCCAAACTAGAAAAAGATTTTCCTCTTATCGAATGGTTATTCTGGGTTCTTGAACAAGCTGGAGATCAGTGGATTGCAGAACAGCCTCTTCAAGCGCTATACCGACGTTGGAGAAAAGGAGATGAATGGAGAGATGCTTTTCATACAGAAACATGGTCTTCACCCCTTTCTATCAAGGAAAGCACTGCCTTTGCACCCCTAATCGCACAAGGTCTGGTTGATATAGGTTTTTGGGGAAGTGAAAAATTCTACAGACTATCTTCTCGAACAAAAGCATTGCTGAAGAATTCGAATAAAGAAGATTTTGAAGAGTTTTATCTCACTCCATCCTTCGACATCGCAGCACCTGCTGGTTTATCTCACGAAAAACTATATCAAATCGGTCATTTCGCAGACTTGATCAGTTGTGATCGTCTCAATAGCTATAAAATCACAGAATATAGTATCGAACAAGCTCTTAAAAAGGGGTGGAGAAGAGATCAGATCCTCAGTTTCTTGAAAAAGAATAGTCAGATCGGTCTGCCAGAGAATGTAGAAGACACGATTAGGGGTTGGATTGGCACTCAAGGTGATATGGAAGTTTTTGAAGCCACCATATTAAGCATACACAAAAGCCAGATTAAGAAATTTGAAAGCACACGATCATACAAGCCTTTTATTGCACATCGATTTACACCGGGATTATATGCGATCGATCCAAGCCGAAAAGAAGACTTTATCGCACTTTTGGCCAAAGATGGATTCCAAACTTCATCTTCCATCCGAGAACCATTACCTACATTGGAAAATATAAAATCACGCTCCATATTACAAGAACAACTAATTGAAGCCAACGAAGCGCAAAAAGAATTGCTCGAGATGCAAAGTACCTTGGAAGTGGACAAAAATGACTTTCAGAGTATTGAGAGTAAAAAGAAAAAACGAAACAAAAAGAAAAATCCAAACAGAGGAAAAGGAACACGTCAGATTTGTGAGGATGCCATCGCACTAAAACAATCGTTGCAAGTTACGTATGTGACAAAAAATGAAGAAATTATCAAAGTGACTTTACTCCCTGAACGAATCGCTACGACATCTACAGGAAGCCAAGTCCTCGTCGCTACAGACCAAAAAACAGAAAAGAGGTTAAGTTATAATTTGATGCAGATCAAAAATATAAGATTATCCTAATATGACGAATCTTTCACATAATGTTTCATAACAGGGTCATCGATTCGTGGTATGAAACATTGGAATAGAAAAGGAGATGGTTGTGTCACAAGAAAGTAGATCTTTTGAGCAAGCCCTTACAGAACTTGAAGAATGCGTAGAAAAGCTTGGGGAAAGCGATATCCCTCTAGAGGAGTCTTTACAAACCTTTGAGAAAGGTGTTTCACTTACAAAAGAATGTCAGGCATTACTGACACAGGCCAAGAATCGCGTTTTAGAACTCAGAGAACAAGGTTCTCAAATTAAAGAAAGCGAAAAGAAATCATAATGTTTGAAGGTACACAAAAAAAAGATGAAGAGAATGGAAAAAGACAGGCGCTATCCGCTGGTCTTTCATTCTCTTTGGTTGGAGGGGTCCTACTCGCTCTAATCTTTATGCATCCAGAGGTACAAAAAGCCGTACAAGAAGAATTACCTGTTGAGGTTAAGTTCTTTCAAGCTGCACCACCTCCTCCTCCTCCACCTCCCCCAGCAGGTGGAAGCAAACCCAAAAAACAAGAAAAAAAGAAAAAGAAAAAGAAAAAAAAGCGAACTCCAAAAACAATTGTCGAACCCAAAATAGAAGAGAAGCCAATAGAAGAACCTGAAATAGAAGAACCTCCCGAGGAAATCGAAGATGCTGGCGTTGCTGGTGGTCAAATCGGAGGTCAGGTAGGAGGTGTTCTTGGTGGACAAATTGGAGGAGTACTCGGAGGGAAACTCGGAGGCGTTCTTGGTGGAAAACTTGGTGGAACACTCGGTATATCTGAAGTACCAGCAAGTAGTGTAAAAGTAAAAAAACAAGTGCGTCCTCGATTCCCACAAGCAGCCAAAACACTCAACATAAAAAAAGCATCATGCTTGGTTCGATTCTATATCGATGAAAAAGGGGTTCCCGAAAAAACCATTATCCAAGGGTGTGCAAGCGTATTTCATCCTGCCGTTGAAAAGGCAGCCATGAAGTGGCGCTTTTATCCTATGAAGTCGCAATCAGGTTCGGGTATGAAAGCCACATTCCGACTTCGAATCACATTCAAACTTAACTAGCCATCTTTATTTTATTGCCATAGAGGTCTTCATGTCTTTATTCACCATCTCACTTGGAATGCTACTCAGTAGCTCTGCTCTAGCAGATACAGAAACTGCTACCCAAACGAATACAGCCACAGCACAAACAACAACAGCCACAGCTACAAGCACCGAAACGGCCACCAGTACAGAGGCGGGAACAAGTACCGAAACAGCGACCGGAACCGAAACTGCTACTGGAACCGAAACTGCATCCAGTACAGAAACGGCCACCAACACAGAAACGGCTACTGGGACGGATGCTACCACACCCCCAAAAGAAGCGGAAGCACCGGCTGTATCGATGAAGCCGCAAGAAAAACCAGCATCTTCACCTGAACAACACGCTGATGATCATGAAGAAGGGGGACATGTTGCAGGACAATTTACAATTGATGCAATGTGGGCTGCTTCAAGTACTCCAGTTCGAATCGTTCTTCTTACTCTTTTGTTCATGATGATTGCTTGTATCTTTGTTGGTATTGAACGACTCATGGCATTACGAACCTCCAATAAAGAATCCGATTCTCTTCGAGAAAAGATAGAAACACTATTTGGAAACGATTCCTTTCAAAAAGGCACCCTTGTTGAGCAGCTTTCCTTGCTTAAAAAGAGCACGGAAGCACAAGAGCCTTCGTATCTCAAATCGATCATGAGTGCTGGAGTCACAGAATTCTCCACACGACAAGACACATATGGAATTGAAGCCGTTGAGCGGGCACTCGAAAAAGTCATTGCAGTAGAGACCAAAGCTCTTGGAAAAGGAATGAACATCCTTGCAACAACGGGTGCAACAGCTCCTTTTGTTGGTCTTGTCGGTACAATCTTTGGTATTATTAACGCATTCTCACAAATCGGCTCTGCTGGTGGTGGTGATCTCATGACGTTGGCTCCTGCCATTGGTGAAGCTTTGATTACCACCGCATTTGGAATTATGGTAGCACTTGTTGGTGTTTGGATTTTTAACTATTTCACAGGGTTTACAGATAAAATCATCAATCAAATGAGTGTACAATCACAGTCGTTTATTGACTGGTGTTACAAGCAGTCCGCTCCTCCCGTAGAAAAGTAAATCACATTATCGATACAACAAGGAAAACACCATGGGAATGAATGTATCTGGGAAAAAAGGCGGAGCTATGGGAGACATCAACGTCACTCCGTTGGTTGACGTTGTTCTTGTACTCCTTATCATCTTTATGGTCGTAACACAGATGCTCTCCAGCGGTATGGATGTCAAACTACCCTCCTCCAAAACAGCCAAAGAAGTTCGAGATGTCGGTCAATACCTCGTGTTGTCCATCAAACCTCCCGAACAAACGCAAAGTGACGAAGCGTTGGTCTACATCGATCGAGATCAGATCGAATCTGAAGGAATGACACAAACCATTTTGGATGCGATGAATGAAAACAACTCGTCAGCACTCCTCATAAAAGGATCACGAAAACTCACGTGGAAACAAGCATACCTTGTCATGAGCACTATTTCCGACGGTGGTTTGAGTAAAATGCTTCTTGCTACAGACAAAGAGAAATAACAATGTCCAAGAAAAAGAAAAAAGGATTTTCTCCTCCTGAGACTACTTCCAACGCTGTTGGTGATATCAATGTAACTCCACTTATCGATATCGTCTTGGTACTTCTGATTATCTATATGGTCGTAACTCCTGTTATGCTCAATCAGTTTCTGGTCAATCTTCCTGAAAAGACCGAAACCATGGATGAAGATGATATTCCCGAAGAGCAACTTCTAGTTGCGGCATGCCTTGATGGTAGCTACACCTTAAAATCAACAAAAAAACCCCTTCCAGAAATCATCGCCACACTCAAAAAGAAGATCAATCGCAAACGGAAGAAAACAGTTGTCTTTGTCGATGCCCACCCAAAGGTATTATACCCACAAGTTGTAAAGCTCATGGATGCTGTTCGCGAAGCAGGAAAACAAAGCCGATATGATGTCGAAATTGGAGTAGCCTCACTCAAAGAAGAAAAAGAATTTCTCGCCTGTAGCGCGAAAAAATAACCACACACGGAAATACCATGTCTTCTTTCTCTTTTGACTCATGGAGCCAAACCCAACGCACCAAATTTGAACGTTCTTTGCGTTCAGTCTTCTCTTCTCATTCAGAGTCTTGTATTCGTACAGCAATTGAGTATCCTTTGCAGACTGGAGGAAAAAGAATCCGTCCTCTTTTTGTCTTGGCGGCTGCAGAAGCATTTGGAGAATACAATACAGAAAGTGCACTATGCTCTTCATTATCCATTGAATTGATTCATACCTATTCATTGGTTCACGATGATCTCCCATGCATGGATGATGATGATCTTCGTAGAGGAAAACCCACAGTTCACAAACAGTATGGTGAAGCTCCGGCACTACTTGTTGGAGATGCTCTATTAACCGAAGCATTTGCTGTTTTATCCAATAGCCCACACCTCAAGCAAACATTACCAATCATATCGAAGGCTGCAGGAATATCTGGAATGATTGGTGGACAATCAATTGATATCGGGTTTGAAGGTGCGGTAACAACTCTTGAAGATCTAACTCGATTGCATGTACATAAAACAGGAGCACTGATCAAAGCCTCTTGTCTTCTCGGTGGGATTGCGGCAGAAGCATCCATACGTGAGCTTATGCTTCTTGAAACCTATGGAAATGCTGTTGGTCTTGCATTCCAGCTTGCTGACGATCTACTTGATGAAGAAGAAGATAAAGAAGAGAATGGCCCTCCAAGCTTTGTGAAACTATTGGGAGCAGAAGAAACCCGTGCCACAGCGTTGAGGTATCACGCGCAAGCATTAGAGATATGTTTATCACTCCCCAATCCACAAGCGCTTCGTGCTCTTGCAGATTTTAGTGTATCAAGAACATATTAATCGAATATGCGACTTGATCAGTACCTGTGCATACATCAAGGTATAGAGAGCCGAAATAAGGCTCAACAACTCATAAAAGAAGGTTTTGTTTGGGTAAATCAAAAACAAGAATACAAGTCAAGTCGTAAAATATCCGACCATGATCAAGTATTAATTCACTCCAATCTCCAATTTGTTTCCCGTGGTGGACATAAACTACAAGCCGCTCTTCAACATTTTCAAATCTCAATACAGAATAAACTCTGTATTGATGTTGGAGCAAGTACGGGAGGATTTACAGACTGTATGCTTCAAGCAGGAGCGAAAGAAGTTCTTGCAATTGATGTCGGAACAAAACAGCTACATCCTTCTCTTCGAGATAATCCACGTGTGTTGGTACGAGAACAAACAGATATTCGTGCCTTCCATACTCCCCCCTTTTATTGTGACTTCTTGGCTGCAGATCTTTCTTTTATATCCATTTCTATGTGCATTGATTCTATCGGAAAACTGATGAAACGAGCATCAAAAGCAGTTCTTTTAATAAAACCACAATTTGAGGCAGGAACAATGGGGTACAGGCGAGACTATATCCCTCTCGGTCCTCTACGAGATAAAGTGATCGATCATTGCGGTCATTGTATATTAGAGCATAACTTTCAGATATTGGGACGTATTCCTTCTCCTATTTCAGGAGCAAAGAAAGGAAATATCGAGGAGCTATTCTTTGTGGAGCGATTATGATGGTGCTCATATATTGCATTATTGGCTGCATTGATAATCCTAAAGAGCTTCCTCCTTCCCGATTACAAGTCGCAAGCCATGGTTCGATGATTCAATATGGAGAGCTACGAGGTTTTCTCGTAACACGAGGAAACCCTGTGCAATCTATTCTGTGGAAGGTAAATAATATTACTCCTCAAATTAAAAATTGTGCTCTCAAACAGGTACCAGTAGATTCAAAAGCACTAATTGTTGAGAATCACATCGCACTTGCACAATCTTATCTCAACACATCCACCTCACCTTCCTGGTTCAAGTGTACGCAATGAAATGGCTTTCTCATCTAAAAAAAATGCGCTCTGCATCCAAAATGGGAGACTTCTTTCCTAGTTTTGAAAATTCTCGCTCGGCTCCATTGGGTAGCTCTGAGATTCCAACTCATGGTTCTATTTGGAGACGACTTGATCAAGAGGTACTGTGGTTTCGATGTTCTGAGCATCGCGTTCCATTTCCCAATATCAAAAAAACAATCCGTATTCTTCATCTGACCGATCTACACATTCGAGAAAAAAATCCGTGGCTCATACAAATGTGTCACTTTTTCTCAACTCTACATGCCGATATTGTTGTATACACAGGTGATATTGTCACCAAAGGTTGGACCCAAGAAGCGGTAGATCTTCTATTTTCTTCAGCACCCAAAGGAAGCATGGGGTCTTTTGCTGTCATGGGAAATTGGGAACATTGGTCAAAAGCCAAACCAGATCAATGGAGACCTATTCTTCGTGAACACGATGTGCAACTCCTAGTAGAAGAACAAGTTTGCTTTGAAGACTTCGGGATTTTTGGGACAGATGACCACCTCGCTGGAACCAGTAGACCAGATTCATGGACATTTGCTAACAAACCCTATATTGCATTATCTCATTCCCCTGCTTTTTTTCCAAAATTATGCATCGATCCGATCCGTTTGGTGCTGTCCGGACATGCGCACGGTGGACAGATGCGTATTCCTCTTCTCAAAGCACTATGGGTCCCTAAAGGAACAGACCACTATGTTAGTGGATGGTTTCACCACAACAAACAACACCTATTTGTCAGCAGAGGATTGGGATGGTCTGTCGCTCCGTTACGACTTTTTTGTCCTCCCGAAGCAGCATATATTGATTTAATCCCGTGTCAAGACTCATTTTTTTCTGATCAGTAACGCCAACGATGAAATACATATCCTGACAAGGAACCTGTACTTGGATTGCTCTGCATCTCCATGTACATTCTTTTTAAAATAAAAAATTCCAGTCCAATGATGGTTTGTGACTGAATATCTTGATTTTGTCCTTGATAGACCTGCGTAATACTCAAATACAGTTTTTCACTCAACGACATACCAATCTCAATTTGCTGACTGGATGGATCCCAAGAAAACCGGTCAACAAGAGATGCCCCCATTAGCTGATTCATAGAACCAGATAAAGATGTCATCACACTGGATAATAACGGATTATTATCTCCAAGTTCTGACGCAACACGACCAAACAGAATTAACGAGATGATATCTGTTTGTGATAAAGATTCTGAGCTTGTTGATGAAAAAGAGAGTTGCGGTACGGCTACCGAGCCTGATAAAGATGTCACGACTTCATAATTATCTATGGTTCGCATTGCTTGTATATCCATAATTGGATTGTAGTAATCACGACCCAAAAAAGAAAGATTTGCATTGGATATCGCAAACATGGCACCCATGGCTTTTAGATCTCCACGTAAAGCATAGACCTGACCTTCCATAGATAAAGATTCTTCATCCATAGAGAGCTTTACTTCTCCATCAAAAATACCATCAACATATGCTGTAGAAAGGACAGCAAGTTGCTTGTTGTAGTCATCAAGAAGAGGAAATTCTGCTGTGAGATATAGCTGTTGATTCAGATCGACATCAATATTAGAAATCTCAATACTAGAAGTAGATTCTTCTACATCTACCGTACGTTCAAATTCTACTTCAGGTCGAAAAACCTTGATCTTTGGACTAATGGATAATGTAGACTCGTCACTAAAAAAACCACTGTCCAGTAAGATCTTTCCTTGATTTAATAGAACAGAACCAGATAAATCAAACACTCCTTTGGGAAGATATTTCGCCAACAGATCTCCTGTAAAGCGATAACTTTGATCACTTCTGTCCATAAACCAAAATTTATTCAGATTGAGTTGAAGACTTCCCGAACGAAGCTTCATCCCTTCTTTTAGAAGAGTACCACGAAGAACAGCCGACCCCTTTTCTTTGTTTCTCAGAGAACTATTGTTCATTGTACAAGAAGAGATAACAACTTGATCACTCTCCAATGATGTATCAATCTGAAGCTCAGAAATAGATATATTTAACGGAACATATGAAAATCTACCATTATCAACGACAAGATGAAGAGAGTGTTGTAGATTGTCAAAGGGACCATCGATAGAACCATTGACCGCAAGTGTACCCTGTACCTGCGTCGTGTCAGGAACCACGCCCAAAATCGAACGTAAAGGAACAGAATCGCTTTGAATCGATAAAGAGACTGAATCTAAGTCTTGAGGCAAAACTCCAACCATTGTTGCAAATCCGTTCTCAAATGCTACCGTCCCATCAAAAAAATAATCTTGCTCTGTTCGTATCGTCATTTCCGGACTTTGCAGCTCAACACCACCAAAAAAAGCTTCTTCCAACCAAAATCGACCATTCACTTCAGGTTGAGTCGGATTTCCACCAATTGCTAAGGAAGCATGTAGCATACCTTGAATATCACCATGAATATCCATGAGTTTCAATAGGCGAGCAACAGAAAAATCAATACTTTGGAGTCGAAGATCCATATCCTCAATAAGTTCTTCTACACTCAAAACCGTTCCAGACATCATAAGATTCTGAAAAAACAATGCGTACTGTCCTTGCACTTGACCGATAAGCGTCACTTTTGGAGCATAATTCCGCATGACATAAGTATGTATATCAAGCGTTTTTTGCGCTCGTTTCATCTTTCCTTCAATAACAATCTTCTCATGCCCCAATGGGACTACGCTATTCACAGCAAGATCTATCGAAGGATCACAAAATGACTCTTCCATCGTCATCACTCCCCCTATAGAGATGTCATCTTTGGGAAGAATAGGAAGAAACTCCTGACTTTCTATTATATTTTGTGCAGGAATATGTACATAGAGTGTCCCAAAACGAGAACAGTCTATTTGAAAATCTTCCGTAAATGGAACAGAAGCAGACAGACTGATAAGACTTTCCTTCCCTTCCATAGTTATTTCAAGAGAAGGATGATCCCACGCCCCCTTAATTTTTGTTTGCAAACCTATATCTTTTGCGTAATCAGCAAAATAAAGACCCGAAAGATCCAACGAACCCTCGACTTGTTTTTGATTCCATTGTATATCTGCAAAAATCTGTCCCTTAACAGCAGATTCGATGAGAGGCTCACCCATAATATGCTCAACTAGAATCTGCAGGCGATTGATATCCAAACCGAGAAGCCCCAGTGAAACTCGATCACGATGCTGTTCAAAATGGATCTCTCCTGTTTTGGACACAAGATGTATACTGGCTTGTTGGATAGACCCTTCTGATATTTGTATACTACTTCTTTTCTCCTGCTTCCATTCCACATCTCTCGTTGGATGAAAATATAAAGTATCCAGACCGATACGTCCTGTTTCAAAATTACCATCAACCTCTAGCTTTACAATCGACTCATCTTGTTCAAAAATAGATAGAGAGGCCAGAAAATCTTGCTCTTGTAATCGTACAGAAACATCTCCTCGATTGTATTGCACTCCTTTTTCAAAAAGAGTCATAGAACCAAGTTTTCCTTCAAAAACAATATCTTGCATTCCATCAATTGAGATCTCTCCCAAGAAATCATCAAGAGACATAACATCTGGAACATTCACCCCCAAAAGAGCTATATCTCCAGCAACTACCTCCGTTTCATCAGCTGTAATCTGCTGTTGGGCTCGTATCTCACGAATGGTAATACCTGCACCGTCAAAACCCTCCGCTTCTAGAGATATCTCTCCAGAGACGATTCCAGACTGATAGTCTACATTCACTGTACTTGCCAACTCCTGTAAAAAGTAGTCTTCATATGCGAGTTGATCTCCCGTCAACTCCCCATATACAGTTGCCGCCACATGATCACCCCAAAGAAATGATAGCGAACCATTATATCCTATCTTACCACGAGCTCGTATATTATATGAGCCAAGGTCTTCCATGTGATCGATTCCAAGATTCACATCCAAATCCCCTTTCTGCTCGTTGAGATCGAGTCTTCCTTTCGTATGTATCGTGCCAAGTGAATGATCTATATCCAAAGTCGTTATATCGAATGCCGAATTTTCATACGATGTTGATGTATTCCACTTTTGGATTTTTTCGCCCCAAAGAATCTCTTCTTCTCCTTTGATATCAATGTTGGCGTGCAACGTATCATTAGCGAATCCCTGACCTTCTATCCGATACAAACCATTGAGTACCGTTGCTTCTATCATTGTTGGTGCGAGTGCTGAAATATCAAAGTCTTTTGGAGACAAAGACACGGTCCAACTCTCTTCCAAAGGCAGGATATCGAGTGCTACTTTCACCTCGCCAATGGCCGATAAAACTCCTTGTACAGATAATGAACTCATATCTCCAGCAATGTTGTATTGCATAGAAACATTGTTAGAAGGAAGTTGAAGATCTTCTACCCACGCTTGTGTTCCATTCTTCTGTATTCTAATTCTACCTGACGTCTCGATCTTGGTTGTAGAAAAGTCCAAAAATCCTTTCAAAGAAAAGTCTCCCCCTTGTGTAGAAAGATTGATTCGCTCAATATCAAGTTTCGTTCCTTCATACGAAGCTATACTTTGTAGCTCCAAAAGAGGATAATCTGACCACTGGGCGCCCAAATATAAATCAGCTACCTGAATAGAATTAGAAATAGCTCCATCCATAAAGAATAGGACCGTTCCTTGTTTTACTCCTTCTTGTGCAAGAACTATTTGGGGAATTTGTATCGAATATGGAACCAAAAGCTGAATGGGATTGGACCACGAAAAGATAGATGAAGATTCCGTACTTTCCTGTGATGTAAAATCACTCCAATGCGTCCCATCAATCTCGGTATATACTTGTTCTACAACAAGATGTATCCCTTTCCGAAGTCCCCACTCCAAATGCAGATCTTTGATTGAAAGAAGCTTTCTATTGGAATGACTATACAGCTCAAGGGAATCAATTTGCAAATCAACGCTTGGGTTTAGCCTTAATCCTTGCCACACAAGCGAAGCCTTGGGATACATGGATTGAAAATAAGTGTCTGCTTGTGCTTGCAACCACTTTTGTCCAATGTTTGTGTGTATCCCCCACCAAAAAACCCAAGGTAGAAAAGCAGCAATCCACACACCAAAAACCAACGGTTTTGAGGCTAAAAACTTTCGGATAAAGCGAGATGAAATGCCCATCTTGGCTCCTCCTGAAAGTACGAATTATTTCCCAAACGACGAGCGATGTCCAATCGAAAAGGACCTATGGAAGATTTATATCTCAGACCAATTCCTGCACTATACTCTAGAGACTCTAGATTCCAGTCTTGTCGTGTTGCAAACACTCTTCCTGCATCCAAGAATAATACAGCACCATACCCTTCAGGTGTATAGTAACGAGCCTCAAGATTCCCAAAAACACGTAACAACCCTCCCACTGGAATAATATCTCTAGACTGTTGCACTCCATCTTGTAGACATATCACATCGTCAGAGCAACGATATGGTCCCAAACGAAAAGGGGCCCATCCGCGAACGTCACTTCCTCCACCCAAAACAAACAAATCATCAAAAGGAATATTTCCATCATCCCCTTTTGCAGGAAGCAACAATCCACCAGACCATCGAAATGCCATCGTTACTGGTAAAGATATCGGTTCTATTTTACGTTCCAGTAGACGTTTTCGTATCGTATCTTTTCCAATGTACATGCTATATAAAGAATCAAGCAAAAGGAAAGCACGGTGCTCAAAAGAAAGTCGATGAAAAGAAGGGGTCTTTCCATATAGTGCAGTACTTCGTTCCAAAAGCATGGAGAAGTATTGTCCTCCACTCGTATAAACAGCTTTATCTCGACCATCCAAGATAACTTCCTGTTGAATACTTGAAAGAACATATGGAAAAAGTACATCTTTAATGGAATCTTCTTCTTGAAAGTAAAATCTGTACGACAACTCATATCCAAGTCGAAAGGTACAAAAACCAATCTTTCTTCCCTTCACTGGCAAAAGATATCTCAACGATGGTTGTAGAGCCAAAAGACCAAATTGATAACCTGGCTTTAGCCCAGCCTCTCCAATGATCCCACCATCAAAGGATAATAAAGACCGATACAAGTTGGGAACTAAAAATTGCAACTGAGATGTACCTACAAAACCCTGTTGAAACTCATAGCCCCCAGTATCTAGATTTTGAGGCAACCATGCATACCCCAACTCATTTTTCCAGCGAACCTGCATCAAGCGATTCCATAAATTATTATGGTTGAATTCTCCGAGTAGATGCACGCCTAGATTCCCCAAATCGTTTTCTGCACCAACACCAAGGTTTACATCCGCAAAAGAGGTCTGTTCTAGCTCAATATCGATGCGAACCAATTCAGCCCCTTCATCATAATTAGGCACAATGTTCACAACCGAAAACAACCCCATATTATATAGGACCTCTTGCGCACGATAAATCTTGTCCAACTTATAGCTTGAACCGGGCCTTAATCGAGCTTCTTGGACAACCTTATCCAAAACAGGTTCAAGTGGTACATTCGTATCACCATGAATATGTATTTCACCAAAACGATAAGAAGCACCAATATCTACATGAAAACGTACATCTACAACAGTCGATTTCTCTGTACGAATCCATTTTTTATAATTTACCTGCGTAATACATGCATTGTCTGTACCACAACGAGCTACTCTTTGAATTACTTCACGACATTCTCTTTCACAATAGGCTTCTAAATTTGCGATAATACACTGACCTTGGTGATGGCGAACATCAATACAGTCATTGGGCCAAACCAAAATATCTGTCTTTATATTTGCCTTGGCATAGCTTCGCTCGTGAAGATAACTGCGAAGCAATTCTTCAACATATTCAATATCCTCCAACGAAAAGACACTCTCTTTATACGGACTTAAGATTCGCTGAAGTCCCTTTCTTAGAGTACCATACATATCTCCATGAATACCTATGGTTCGGATGAGAGCTGGAGAGCCCTCAGAAACAACTCCTTCCAATCGAATATGTGGTCGCAAAGAAAAAATAGAAGGAACGACAGATTGATTCCAGCCTTGAAACTTAGCATCAAAATAGCCATGATGCGCATACCAAACTTCTAATCGCTGTCCATCTTGATCCAAGTAGTTTTGATTATATGGAACCATCCACAAGTCTGGAGCCAAAAAACCAAATACTCGATTTTCTTTTTGTTTCATTGCATTTCGTAACTGCTCATCGTTTGTTGTACTCCAATACCCACCATTCCCGCGAAAAGATATACTTTCCACTACAGGACTTTTGGATGATGATATACACGCAAATAGGAAAATCATACGAAACACATAAAAAAAGGCAGGAAACCCCTGCCTTATATTACACAAAGAACAACGTTTTCTTATAGTTGTTGTGAATAGAACTCAATAATCTTTTGAAGATCGATTTCAAAAGGAAGATCTTCTCGATTCGGTTGTGTAGTCATTACACCTTTTGCTTCTGCAACATCAAAAGTAAGATACGGTGGACGAACACGAGATGCAGAATTTTCAAGAGCTTCTTGCATAAATGACTTGGAGAGCGTCTTCTTCTTGATTGTGATTTCTGTATTTACTGATACATGATACGATGGACGATCTACTCTAGAACCATTGATCAATATGTGACCATGCACAACGAGTTGACGAGCTGCTGGAATGGTCGAAGCCAGACCAAGACGCCACACGACATTGTCTAATCTAGATTCCAACAAAGAAATTAAGTTTGATCCGGTAGCTCCTTTTTGGCGGGTCGCTTCTGATACATAGCGTTTAAATTTCTTTTCTAAAATTCCAAAATGAAAACGAAGTTTTTGTTTTTCCATCAAACGTTCTTTATAGTCGGATGCCTTTCCAGCGCGGCTTCCACCATGCTGACCTGGACGGAATGGACGCTGAAGACTAGATTTTGTAGTCATTCCGGGTAATATTGTGCCGAGAGCACGACAAACTTTGATTCGCGGTCCGCGATAACGAGCCATATATACTTCCTTGCAAATAATGCTAAATAAAAACTGTGATCATAAAATTATATTGAGTGTATCAAAATATACCCAATGATAGAACCATTGTGATGTATCGTATTTTTGTCTCTACGTCAAATTCCTCTACTGGTTTTCTATACCTTTGAAATATCTAATACCGACTTTAATGATACATGATATATTGTAAAAGCATGTACAAAGGTATTTCTTATGCTATTTCCCAAAAGATCACTTACTTTATGTTTTAAAAATTCTCGTAGAGGTTTCACACTTATCGAGATCGCAATTGTCGTTGCTGTGATCGGAATCTTATCTGCACTTGCTGTCATAAATGGGGAATCACTACTTCCAGATGTTCGTACACGGGAAGCGGCTCGAGAGTTTGCAAAGTATGTGGACTACATGCGGATGACTGCTCTTCGCAATAATCGAGAAACACGTATATGCATGGACACATATGATAGCGCCCCTGCTACTGTCACTTCTGCCAACCAAGGTAAATATATCCTCTATGTTGGCGACAAAAGTACCAATAGTAATAACTGGGATCTCATGCCTGGAGACCTATATGACAATAGTGCTGATGATGATAGCAGTCAAGCTGTTATCGATATCAGTAAAGCAGGGAATCATCACAAAATAAAGGTTTCAATCGGTGACTGGGGCAGCAACATCGGTGGGCCATATACCGGAAACAAAGACTGTATTGTATTCTCTCCACGAGGCTGGGTTCTTAATCCCGCTTCGGATTTCAATGGTCAAGGCTTTATCGAAATCACGTTCGTCAATAAAATCACCCGTTCAAGTGGTGTAAATCACGACTATATCGTGATGATCGCTCGAAGTGGTATGGTAAGAATCGATAACCAAAAAGCTCGTCTCAACGAGAAATACTTTTCTGGAACAGAATATGATGCCTCTGAATGATCGGTTGCCGTTAGCGAGGAACCAAAAATCCAAATTCATTTGCTCTGTGTGAACACAAAGGCTTATCTAGATTTCCGTCTTCATGAAGATAGCTACCAATAATCACTCCTTTGGCATGCTCCTTATAGGATAAAATATTTTGAGGCGTGATCCCTGATCCGATCCAAATGGGAGTTTGAGGAAGAATGGAACGTAGAAGATGTAGTTCTTCTACAGATGTCGTCGTTCCTGTTCGCGCTCCCGTCAAAATAACGACATCTGCACCACCACGCAGTGTTGAGTCTTTGGCCAGAACAGACAAATCATTTGTTCCTGCTGGGTGAGCATGCTTCACCAAAATATCTGCTGCAATGCGAGTATTCACCCCCAACTGCTTACGATACATCAATGAATTGTAGGCATTTCCTTGAATTAGACCTTGGTCTGTCCATGCTGCGCCAATGTGAACATTAACACGAATAAAGTCTGCATCCACCATTGATGCAATCGCCAATGCAGACCGAGCATCATTGCGCAAAACATTAATCCCCAAAGTAAAGGGATGATCGAATCGATGCCGTATCTCAAGAGCAACTCGAGTCATAGCCGCTACAATATGCGGCTCTACATGATGCTGGACAAAAGGGGCATCACCAAAATTTTCCAATACAAGTCCAGAAAAACCAGCA
>NYTD01000175.1 GCA_002683315.1 Deltaproteobacteria bacterium
ATCAATGCAAAAAATAATGCTGGTATGGCGAATGACATCGCGTTCAATGACAGCAACCGCGATAGCGTTTGATGCCACATACCCAATGCCCTTAGCATACCGTATTCATAAGTCTTCGATTCAACGTTTCCAAGCAACAATGCATAAACAACCATGCACCCTAAAAAGGATAATAAAAGCATAATCTCTCCTCAGCTATGCGTTTATATCTGCTCAGATATCTAGGAAATCTGGCAAGTTAATTATATGAGTCGTGTCCCAGGCACATCGTACCCTATCTTCTATGGGTATTGATATGTGATGCTATCGCTTTGGACGAAGTGCCAATACCTTTCGTCCATTCATTGAGATTTCGAATACTTCAACCATTCCTTGGTCGATGAGCGAATCAAGAAGCTCTTGTCTTCCTGTACCCGGTGGAGGACAAGGCCCACTTGGCTTCCATTTGTTTTCAAAATACCAACGAGAAACATGTCCATTTCGATCTTGAAAGTACTCCCATGCTTCTTGCAACTGGCTAAATAAATGCTCAAGTGGAGTTCCTGAGGTTGTACAGCGTCGTCTTCCGGTAAAAAAATGCTCAACACCCTCAACAAGATTGATCTCATCAAAGCAATAGGCACGCAGCTCACTAGATAAGGAACGACCTCCCCAAGAAGCCACATATACTTGCTTTCCAAAAGAAGAAACAGCCTGTACAGCAGGAACAATATCTTCATCTCCAGAGAATAGAACCGCTTTGTCGAACTGATCACGTGCTGCCATTTGCACCATCTCAGCAACAAGCTGTGTATCCACTCTTTTTTCTGTTGCAATAACATGCGCTGTACCACAGGCCTGACATTGGAGTGTTTTTTCAATTACAGGTGCACGACGAACAAAATAACCTCGACGAAGTTCAAGCCCATCCAAAAATCGGTTCAACATGCTTTGTGCGCCGACTCCCGTATAATAGAAAGCACCAACAAACTCTGCACTTGCATCTACCTGTGTACAAACCCATTTTGCAAGTTTATCATAGTCAAGTTCCATCCCCTCAAGATATGCATCCTTGGAACGATAAAAATTATTGCCGTCAAAAAATAACGCCACACGCATAAGCAAACCCAAAATAAAGAAAAAAAATAAAATAGTAAAATCAATTACACATATACTATATAGACACATAATTTGTATAATCAATCATGCTATTTTTTCTCGCTTGTTTCACCAACACACATCCATCGATCCCTTCTCAAATGGAGAACAATATCTATCAGATTCAGCAACATGTACAGCGAATCGAAGATCTGTCTAACCAATTGCTTGTGGCACAACAAAAACAGGACCCAACATCGATACAGTCAATTGTTCAAAAATTGGATAATGAAAACATACTCCTTCAAAAACAAAGAAATATATTTCAGACAAGCCTAAAAGTCAGTGAAAAGACACATTAGTCTGACAACAAAGAAATGTGCATGGCGATCTTTTGCGTATGTTCCACTAGCTTAGGATAATGAATATCAAGGTTAGGAACTCGTGTATGGATTAATTTTTTATCTACCTGCAAAATCATCCCACTCATATCTCCCAACAACCAATCATTTCTATCTATCGCTGACTCATAAATACAAAAGGAGTACGTATTCTTATGTCCATGTTGAACTTTGGCTAACGATACTTGTACAGCCATACTGATAGCCAAAGATGTGTGTTCTGGACGAATCACCGAAACTCGACGACTCGATTGGGTTCCAACGCAGGTTCCATGTTGCGTAGAAAAGAGTGATAACCCCATTTGATTCATACGCTCTAAGTACCACTCATCACCCGAATCCTTGCTCAAATGCCAAACATCTCGCTCAAGGTCTTCTTGTGAAAGGGCTGCAAGTCCCGTTGGAGGAAGATGAATCCTCAGATCTTCTGCTTTGCAGGAGAGCAATAGCCATGTTCCCCAAACCATTGGTGCGCCTCGCGAATTGCATCTGATATCGGAGCAGGCGTAATACCCAATTCTTCTATCATTTTTTGTGGTGATCGATACCGTTCTTCTTGCATGGAACGCAGAACATGTGGCTCAAGACCAGCAAAACGATGCGGATCCATTTGATTCATAAAGCCCCCAACACGTCCCGCCATTGAGAGTGCAAAACGAGGTATCGGGATTTTTGGAGGACGACAGTCGATTACAGATGCGACTTCATTCATAAACTCTTGATAGCTCAAATTATGCCCCCCAAGTAGATAACGCTCTCCGGTTCTTCCATGCAATGCCGCAGCAATATGAGCCTCTGCACATTCTTTCGCACCCAGAAAACACTTTCCTCCTCGTGGATATACGGGAATCCAACGGCGACTCATCGCTAAAATGAGCTGTCCGCTCGTAGGCTTCACATCATAAGGACCAATGATATAGTCCGGATTGACAATCACTGTATCAAGTGACTTCCATCCTCTCACAAGACCTTCTGCTTGAAGCTTTGTTCGATAGTATGCAAATAGAGGCCCTGTCCGACCATAGACAGCAGGAGCATCAAAAAATTGATCTTCTGTTCCAAGACGATCTTTGCTTCCAAATGCAACAGTAATGGAGGAAGAACAAAATAAAAAACGATCCACCTTTGCTTTTTCTGCTGCACGAAGCAAAGCTCTGGTTCCATATACATGTAGCTGAACCATTCGATCGATGCCACCTGGACTTGGATCAAAGATCCCAGCCAAATGATATACAATCGAACATCCATTCATTACGTTTGTCAAACGCTGCACTTCCATGGGATGATCGATAAGTGGGATGATATGCGTTTGAATGTCTAGACCTTCTAGACAAATATTTGGTTTACGAATGACGCAATGCACCTCATCGCCACGTGCCACAAGGGCACGGGCGAGATTTGCTCCGATAAATCCGGTTGCACCCGTCAATAAAACCTTCATTCAGATCACCTTTTATCTACGACTGTATAGCTCACGTCCAATAATCAAACGCTGGATTTGAGATGTTCCCTCATAGATCTGGAAGATTTTTGCGTCACGCATCAGCTTCTCTACAGGATATTCTTGTGAGTATCCATATCCCCCAAAAACCTGTACAGCATCTGTGGTTACTTTCATGCACATGTCTGCACAAAATGCTTTGGCCATGGAAGCTTGCATGGTGTTCCGAAGACCTTGATCTTTTAAAGATGCTGCTCTCCAACACAATAGACGTCCCGCATCGATATTCATCGCCATGTCTGCAACCATAAACGAAATCGCTTGGTGATGATAGATAGGCTTACCCATGGTCTTACGCTCCATCGAGTAGTCTCGAGCGTACTCCATCGCGGCTCGGGCTACACCTACAGAAGCACAAGAAACAGCAGGACGTGTATGATCAAAAGCAGACATCGCCAAGAGCCAACCAGCCCCTTCTTGTCCAACGAGATTTTCAGCAGGAATCTCTACATTTTCAAACGTAATTGCACGTGTGTCACTTGCTCTTTGTCCTAAATTCTTCTCTTTGGCACCAACAATAACACCTGGCCAATCTTTCTCTACAATGAAGGCACTCATGCCCTTATAGCCTTTTTCTGTGTCCGTATATGCCACAACAAAGTACCAATCTGCTACACCAGCATTGGTAATCCACATTTTGGATCCATTGAGTATCCATTTGTCTCCACGCTTTTCTGCTTTTGTCGATAGAGAACGAACATCTGAACCTGCTCCCGGCTCTGTTACTGCGTATGCGCACATGATGGGTCGACCATCTTTTAAGTCCTCTGCCATTGGAGCAAGATATTTTTTGATAAGAACCTCATCACCACTGACGATAACAGGGGCCTGAGCAAGTCCATTGGCTTCCATTGCTGTTCCAATTCCTGAACATCCCCACGCCATCTCTTCAGCAACAAGAAGAGAGTCTAAGTGCGAAAATCCTGCACCATCATATTTTTCTGGAAGGTGTAGGTTCATAAGCCCCGCATCAAAGGCTTGGGTCAAAACTTCCCAAGGGTATTCTCCTGTAGTATCGTGATGTGGTGCTACAGGACGAATTACATCGCGTGCAAATTCGTGGGCGCTCTCGCGGATTGCTTCTTGATCTTCATCTAGTGTAAATGTCATGGACATGATTTCTCCTTATGTGATTCCATTTCATACTAACATCAATTCGTAGCCCTAGAAAATGAAGAAACCAAATATTAGAATGTGGAACTACAAGAATCAAAATTGGAACATTTTTACTCTTTCCTTGGTATGACATGAAAGAAGAGATACATACATCTTTGAACTATCGATTACCTTCGACAAATTCTTAAAGTTGGAGCCAACCCATGTCTGAACCTCTTGTCAAAGTCGTACCCACTCCCAATCCAGACGCCTACATGTTTCGTGTTTTTGAAACCCTTGTCTCGTCTGGCACCTACGAGTTTGTTCCCGATGATGATATAAGCATGTCACCTCTCGCACAAAAACTATTTGAAATCGATGAAATCGCCCTTATTTTAATCACACCACGCTTCATCACCATTCGTAAATTGCCAGAAAAAGACTGGACTCCCCTCACCTCTCGTATATGCGAAAAGATTGTACTCTTTCTAAGCAGTTCTGAAATGGCGATATATGAGGCTCCCAAAATTATGAGTACCCCCGAAAGAAGTCCATTAGAGCAAAAAATCATCGCTCTACTTGATGAAGAAATTCGTCCTGCCATCGCCCAAGATGGAGGAGATCTTATTTATCATGGGTTTGAAGATGGAATCGTCAGACTCGAACTTATTGGAGCTTGTGGAACATGCCCTTCATCTACGATGACATTACAGCATGGTATACAAAATCTTCTTATCGAGGAAATTCCGGAAGTTCTCGCAGTAGAATCAGTTTAGACAATAGCAAAACGAAAAGAGGGATGTACAAACATCCCTTAATTGTACACCAAAGATATACTTAACTATTCTTTCGCGTTTCCAGCTTTTTCTGCTGCCTTTTCTGCAGCTTCATTCATCTCTTCTCGTTTTTTGCGCCCAGCTGCAAGATCGTCTTTTAGCTTGTCTCGATTACTTGAAGCTGCACGCGCCGATTTTTGCTTTTTCCGGAAATCAGCCGCTTTATCAGCTTGGGCTTGTCGTTCTTCATCCTGCTTCTTTTGACGTTTACGAGAAGCTTCCAACTCTTTTACTGTACCCATACGTCCCATCGCTGCATCTAGCTTGTCTTGTAGTTGCTTATAGTAATCTTCAAGACTTAAAGGAGTCGTTGGGGTTGCTTCTAATGCTCCTGGAAGTTGCCTACCATTATTAGGTCTGTCCGCTGAAGTCGCACCATCATTGACGATAATATGATGTGGAATCAATGTGATCTTCTCTGTTGCGCCATCGCTAGAACCTGCATTGAGCTCTGGAGCCTCCCATTTGGAGATATAGGCATCCATGAGCTTCACTTCCAATACCTTTTGATTAAAGTTCGTATGGTAGACCTGAATGGTAACATCTCGGCGGTCATCACTTCCTTGAGATATCATCTTACGCCATGAAGAAAAACCAGAAGAACCAAGTTGGAAAACACGAGTTAATTCTACTTCTCCAAATTTCTCTTTTCCTGGGATTCTTCGCATGTATGCGTCTCCTCCATATTTAAACTCTATGTTTTCAGTTTCCATCGTGAGTCCGGAAATAGACACAAATTTGCTATGGATTTCGGGTATGTTGTTGATCTTTACTCGGAAATTCCAACCTCCGACAAAGGGATCTGTGGAATCACCAGCATAGGTGAGGGAAGAATTTCCAAAACCACCATTTGGATCAAAACTCCCACCAGCAACAGGTGTATCAAAGGTGTTTAGCGGTGCATCAAAATCTTGCGAATTCATATCTGGGATAGACATCTGTGAATCCATTTTAAATGCATTGGAAAAAAGAGAGGAGGCATCAATTTCTTTTTCTATCTCTTCTTTCTCTTTTTTCTTTGGCTTCTTTCCAAACTCCTTTTCTGTAAACTTTCCTACCCAAGAATCCATATCTAGATCAAGCAGAGTACCGGTAAACGATGACTGCATTGTTCCTTTTTTGGCTTCTCCACCAAGCCAAGAATCAGCTTCTCCCGGTCCTTGTTCTCGGACTGTCGGTGCGTTGGGATCTCCTTTTTCAGGGGCTTCCAATCCTTCTGCTCCATAGGTACTTCCTGAAAGATCCAGATCCGTTCCTTCAAACTCTGATTGCATCGTACCTTTTTTGGCTTCACCGCTCACCCAAGAATCGTGTTCTCCTGGTCCTTGTTCTCGTACCGTAGGTTTATTGGATTCAGCCTCTCCTGGTTCTATTCCCTCTGCCCCATAGGTACTTCCCGAAAGATCCAGATCTGTTCCTTCAAACTCTGATTGCATCGTACCTTTTTTGGCTTCACCGCTCACCCAAGAATCGTGTTCTCCTG
>NYTD01000176.1 GCA_002683315.1 Deltaproteobacteria bacterium
CAATGGGAAAAGGCCTGCTTAAAAGGAATACAGTCTCAAGGAAGATGGTCTTGGCTATGGAGAGCATATGAGCCTCCAGACCACCCCGTTTCTTCCGTTCATCCTGAGGGTAGATACTTGAAGTTTTCTCTTCTTTCCAAACAGAGATAAAATTCTAAATCATTATGATTCGAAATCGGCTATGTTAAAACCAATATGAATTACCCTAGAGAATATGGAAAATACATTCTCCTTGAGTCTATTGGACAAGGAGGAATGTCTGCTATCGATCTTGCGCAAAGCTCTGTCAGTAATGCGCAATATGTTCGTTTTTTGGTCATTAAACGAATGCACTCTAAATTTGTTGAAGACCCATCTTTTGTTCGAATGTTTCAGGACGAAGCACGAATCAACGCGGAACTTCAACACGCCAACATCGCACAGGTATACGACTTTGGTCAAGTGAAAGATGAATTTTATATTGCTATGGAGTACATTCCTGGCCTTGACCTACGCGAATTGCAACGTGCACTTATTGTACAAGAAAAAACGATTCCTCTCCGCATCACGTTAAAAGTCATCTGCGAAATTCTTGAGGCCTTAAGCTATGCTCATAATCGCGTTGATACATACGGGCGAAACATGAATATTGTCCACCGCGATGTAAATCCTCGCAATGTGATGTTATCTGTTCGTGGTGAAATCAAACTTATTGACTTTGGTGTTGCAAAATCAGACACCAAGATAGAGCAAACGGTAAACAAAACCCTTAAGGGTAAATTTGCGTATATGTCTCCCGAACAGTTTGAGGGCTCCAAACTTGATGGTCGTTCTGACTTGTTTGCGATTGGATTAATGCTCTTTGAAATGATTGAGAATCGAAGGCCTTTTGCTAAGCTTAGCGAAGTGCAAATCATGCACCGTATTTTATCGGGGCGTATCCCCCAGCTCAGTGAGCCTAAAGATCATCCACAGCCCGAAATCATTCAGGCGATTCACAGAAAGGTTTTAAAAACCAATCCCGAAGAACGATTCGAAAATGCTCAACAGATGAAAGAAGCAATCATCGAAGCAGCAAAACCGATTGGTGGAATCGCTTCCAATCAAGAAATGGCCTCTTTCCTACGTAATGTTATCCCGGGCAAAGTCAATACCATCGCTGATAGACTGACACAATACAGAGAAGAGATTACGCAAAATGAAGGTCTTAGCCATGACACTGAACCATTCCCAGATAATGAAGAGACTCTAGCGATACCTGATTCAAATCCTCCTCCACCATCGATCGTTCCTTCTTCTTCGACCTCTTGGGCCCCTATTGTATTAATTTCGTTGTTTATCGGTGGCATAAGTTCATGGGTTGCTTTTCGTTCTGCTCCACAAACAGAGATTATTGAAATTGAGTCCATCTCTACTTCCACAACGGTGACAAGCAAAAAAGATATTCTCGATACGAAAAAAGAGATATCTACCAAAGAGAAAGAAAATAAGCCATTAGAAAACAAAACAGTCACATCTACTTCTACAGATCAGTCAAAAAATAACCGCAAGTCGGAAAAAAATATCTCAACCAAAACAAAGAGAACGAACAAAGTTGTAACAAAGACCAAAAAATCTACGAAGACCAAGCCTCAAACCTCTACAAAAACTGAATCCAAAACCTCTACAGAGACCACGAACAAAACGATTTCGCCTCCCCCGCAAGAAGAGATATTTTGCTTTATTATCAATATTCCCAAAAATTCGGAAGAACGAAAGATTCTAGATTTATTTATCAATGGAAAAAAACAACCCGTCCAGCGAAATCTAAACTGCTATGTCGGTGAAAATCAGTTTAAACTTGTCAATACAGAGACAGGCGTAGCCAAAACATGGTCACAGACCATTGTAAAAAAAGTAGCCAGAAGTAAAAATATTACACTACCACCAGAGGTCTTAGCACAACCATGATGTATATGCTCTTGGGAATTCTCTCTGCCTTTGCAGAGCCTTATATAGCAGTCCTCCAAAGCGATAGTTTTGTGGAATACCAAACACCCACCACATCTTTTTTGAAAAATTGCACGATAAAGACAAAAGCGTACGACATACATGGAGACAAAGATCTGGGCCTAAAGCGAATTGCTGAGCTTAAAAAAAATAAACCCAAAGCTATTTTCGCCGTAGGTGCAAAAGCTGCATGGATCGCCCAAAAAGAACTCCCCAATATCCCATTGGTATATACAATGGTGCAAGATCCGGAGAAGTTCGGACTTCGTTCAAGTAAAAATATCGAAATTAAGATGCACCCTCCCAAAGATCTGGCTGTTTCGCAGCTTCAGTTATTCTTTCCCAGTATTCAACACATTGCAGTTTTTGGATCTGAGATTCCAACCAAAGAAATAAAAGAATACACCAAAGTCATGGAAGATTTTGGAATAAAAACGACACTCTTTCAATCCAGTGATACAAGAGCACTAAGAAAGATTCTCACCAAACTTCCTGATGATATCGATGCAATTTGGCTTCCCACAGATCCAACATGGCTTACACCTGAAAAATTTTATCACATCAACAATACGGGTATTAAAAAATCCATACCGACCTTGAGCAATTCTACGTATCTTGCGCAAGCTGGTGCCATGCTCTCCGTTTCTTCCAATCACGAATCAATCGGTATTTTAGGGGCAGAGATAATGAATCAGCTGCTGCAAGGAAATGAATCATTACACGAACAAACTCATTTTACCCAAGAGACCTTTGTTACACTGAATCGTGAAACACAAAAATCTATCGGACTTGAGTTTGAACCATTCATGTTTGACTTTATCCATCAACAAATTGAAAAATAATTCCTACTCTGTGGATCTTAAAAATCCGACGTCGCTGAGATATAAATGGTTCGTCCCTCTCCACTCATATCGTTGGGGTACCTTGGAGAACCATTTCTAACCTCTGTCGCATCATCTTGATAAACCAAATACTGATGCTGTTGATCAAAAATATTGAGTATCGAAGCCGATACGCGAAGATTGTTTCGTAATTTGAGAGCAGAAGCCGTCAAATGACATAAAGCAAAAGGGTCTCCATCTGGTAATCCCGTAGAAGAGGCTGTCCATTGTGCTCTCGGACGGGGACCAAATGCATCTGTTCGAAAAGTGAGCCAAACAGAACGCCCAAGATGCCATCCAAGACGCAAATGAGCCATATGGGGAGGAAACTCATAGGTTTGAAAGCCGGTATCTTCGTTGATGGAATTCACAAAAGAGTAATTGATCACGCCTAGAAAGTTGGAAGGTTTCCATTCTAGTTCTGCTTCACCACCAAAGATTGTTGAAGAACCTACATTGCTGTAGTAATATAAACCCAAATTAGGGTCTGGCTCAAAATCGACAAACTTGTTGATCTCATTTTGAATCAAAGAGTAAAACATCGAGGAACGAAATTTTAATGTGCCATTAATTGCAGTAGTCGCTTCTGCTTCAATCGTATCAATGCTCTCTGGTATGAGATCTGGATTCCCATTTGTATAGGGTGTTTCTCCATTTTCATCTGGCGTGAGATCGACCAACCATTCTCGAGCATTGGGAGCACGAAATGCTCTTCCATACAGTAGCTTGACCGATGTGTCGGAAAAGGGAACCATTAGGAACCCAAGACGGGGAGAAAAGAAAGGAGGAGAGTCGTTATACATGTCTACACGAACACCAGCATTCAGTTCCAACCACCAAGTAGCCGTCCATGTGTGTTGTACAAAAGAGAAGATGTCTGTAATTTGTGACCCCGCAGGGGCAGAGAAATTCGATGGGTCCTCTGGTGAAGCAGAACCATTCTTATAAACCAAGTCCTCTATTTGTATAACCTCAGTAGAATCTACCCCTATGCCAAAAACAGTATGGTGGTCAAAACTAGGTTTTACACTCCCCTCAATACCAGCGGCGTAGTGCAGCGTATATTTTGGAGCATCAACAATCGTTCGTAGAAATAAGGGATTATCGTTGACAACACGACGAACCGATGCAATTCCCATACTCCTAGAGTCTTGTGTGCCCGTAACAAACTCTGCTTCAGGCTCTTGAAAAAATGCATAAGCCGAATCATTCTCGTAGCTTTGTGCAAATAAGTATGGTTTTATGTTTACCGCGCCAAAATCTCTATTGTACTGCAGTGAAAAGAAATTATTGTGATACAAAAAAGCAAACTCGTCAGACGACTCAAGAAGAACCTGCCATGGATCGTACTGTGGATTAACATAGTATGTATGTCGAAAATCGACAAAATCATAACGAAGATCAAAACCATTCCATTGCAGGGATACACCCCCATTTATCGCTCTTTTGGGGTTGGAAGCAATAATATTGGGTTCACCTTTGGGAGTAACATCAAGTCCTTCACCATCAGATTCCATATACCGAGCATACCCTCCTATTCGGAGGTTTTCTGTCACAAGCTCATTAAAATGTGCACCCACCTCTCTTCTCGCATGCCCTCCTGCAGAGAGATGAAAACGAGAACCTTGAGATGCAGATCGCTCTGAAGTTACAACATTGATCACGCCCGCAAATGCATTGGTTCCATAAATCGCCGATCCAGGGCCTTTGATAATCTCTATCTGTTCAACATGAAACAAAGGAATGTATTCATCAAGCCAAGCGTGTGTATATACACCGTCGTACCACGGTATACCATTGACCAAAAGAAGAATCTTATTGTTGTCAGAACTGATGGAACCACGAAACCAGCCGAGCTGTCTTGACTCTTTGGAAGATGCGACATACACACCGGGTATCGTACGAAGAACATCAGAAAGAGTTCGAAAACCTTGCTGTAGAATATCGTCAGCAGTAATCACGCGAACAATCGAGGGCGCTTCCTCTATCGTTTGCGCGTATCGAGCGGCAACAGTGACCACTTGTCGTTCTTGTCGAAACCGTTGTGCTTCATCTGGAATAGTAAATGGGTCTATTGGCTCTGCAAAAGCAGAAAAACCCCAAAAAACAAATAGAGGTAAATGCATCTATATCATCCGAGTAAACAGTACAAAGGTAACGTAATCTATTGCAACCATATCACAAAAGATTCTAATGGTAGAATCTTCCTTTTCCACGGAAAGAATCTAAATCGGTGCCAGTTTATGTGTTTACGATTAAAATTACATCTGCGTCATCATATTCTACAGATGATATTATTAATTGGGAGATCTCGTATGTTAATATTCTTGCTGGCATGCCGTACAGAAGAGATTGTAGCGGAAGACACTGCTGGTTTCGATCAATCACAAGCGTTTGAATGCTCTTCAGAAAATCCGACCATTCAAAGCACAACAGGCTGTATTGAAGGATTATCGATTGGTGGTTTATCCATGTTCTTGGGCATTCCGTATGCAGAACCACCAATAGGAACACTTCGCTGGAAACGTCCGGTGCCGATAACTCCTTCAGATGAAATACAAAAGGCGGTGAGTCTTTCTTCTCCGTGTGTTCAATCTGACAACTATGGTGGTGTCTTTGGCTCTGAAGATTGTTTATCCCTAAATATATTTCAACCGCAAGAAATGAATGAAGCTCTACCTATTTTATTTTTTACACATGGGGGGTCATTCACCTCTGGGATGGGATCTACCAGCGTACTTGAAGCTCCTCCACAACTTGCTACCAAAGCTATTTTGGTGACACACAACTACCGTTTGGGTCCATTTGGTTTTTTGGCTCATCCAGACATGAGTGCAGAGGATCAAGCCGAACATGAATACGGAACATCAGGTAATCTAGGTTTATTAGACACACTCACTGCACTGAAGTGGGTGTATGACAACGCCGAGACTCTTGGAGGAAATCCTGAAAACATTATGATATTTGGGGAATCAGCCGGTGCTATATCTACATGTGCACTATTATTAATGACAGAAGCTGAGGGCTTATTCTCTTCCGCTCTTCTCCAGTCTGGAGCATGTACAAGTATCTCGACGCCACAAGAATACGCACAACAACAAGGCATAGCATACGAAAATCTATTGGATTGTTCTTCCTCTGATAATTCTTTGGATTGTATGAGAGATTCTTCAGCAAGTGAAATTATGAGTATCGATGCATCAACCATGATGGAATTTGGAGATTCATTTGGACCGAATGTTGATGGTGTATATATTCCACAAAGTTCGGGAGACATGTTGTATGCAGGAGACTTCCATAGAGTACCCATTGCAGCTGGAATCAATAAAGACGAAGGCAGCATGTTCGTTCATTCTCTTGGCCTAGAAAACGCAGAAGAATTAGAACAAACACTTAGCTCTTACGGTTTATTTTGGGGGTTTTCTGATTTTGAAACACTGTTTTCACTATACTCCATCGAAGAGTTTGGTAGTGCACAAGCGGCAATGGATCAATTTTATGGTGACCTAATATTTGTTTGCCCAACCCGCCTTTCTTTGGATATGATTTCATATTATACCAATGCCTTTGGTTACTATTACTCTCATGAACCATCTTGGCTCTCTCAATATCCTGAGCTTGATGGCTGGGGATCCTACCACAGTTCCGAATTAACATTTGTCTTTGGAACATATCTGTCTTTCCTAACGCAAGAGGAACAAACTTTTTCTGAGCAGATCATGCAAACGTGGGTAAATTTTGCAAAAAATGATTACTCAACCGGTACCCAGAGTGAATGGACTATATATCAGCCTCAGCTGAGTACGGTATCCAATAATAGACAATGGCTATCACTTGCATCCAATGATTTTCAAATGATCTCTGGCATACACAAAGATCGATGTGATTTTATGATGACGCAGTGGTTTGAATAGAGCGAAACAAAGTACAAACCTTAATAATGAGCCTCTCATACTATCCTGTAAAAAATTCACACTGTTGCTCTTACTATATCTATTATCTACACAACAACTGTGTCTTTCTTTGTCTTGAAATATTCGCCAAAAGCCTACAAAAGAGATATAATTATCAAGAGCATATTTTATATTTGATCTTGAGAATAAAATATAGCAAGAGGCAGGCGCCTATCAAATCAAGGTCTTTTGAACCCTTTACTTTCTTAAAGACTATCAATCAATACACTTTTACGAATTACATGCATCTTCCCTTCACACCACAAAAGCGTCGTTTTGACTTCCAAAACCCCATATATATCGCTTCACTATCATGGAAATGTGACATCCTTCCATCCTCGTGGTTTTTTGCGAAGAGCAACAAAAAATGGAGAATCCCTTGGCAAGCGAAATCATCATCAGCACAACCGGGAGGGAATCCAGAATAGCCCTCCTGGAAAATGGTCAGCTCAGCGAATTACACATCGATAGAGGAAATAACAAAAGCTACGTCGGAAATATCTACTTTGGAAAGGTTGTACGTGTTCTACCAGGAATGCAAGCAGCATTTGTAGATATTGGCCTTGAACGAGCAGCTTTCTTGTACGCTGGAGACATCTATCCTGAGTTTTTAGACGAGACAGACAAGGATGTCGAAGATCCTGAAGCAACCATTGCAGAATCAGCCCCTAGACCCAAACCTAGACCGGGAACCCCACCCATTCAGGATCTAGTCAAAGAAGGTCAAAAGCTACTTGTACAAGTAGCCAAAGACCCGATAAGCACAAAAGGAGCGCGCATAAAAACCCATATTACCCTTCCGGGGCGATTCACTGTTTTTATGCCGACCGTAGATCATGTCGGCATTTCAAGAAGAATCGACAAAGACAAAGAACGAAGAGCACTACGTGACTTTGTCGAAAAGAACAGGCCAAAAGGATGTGGCTTTATTGTTCGAACTGTATGCGCTGGGCAACCACTTGAAGCGCTAGAAAAAGACATGACGTATTTGACCAGTACATGGAATCGAATCCAAGAAAAGTCAAAAACAGCAAGCGCACCTTCATTACTTCATGCGGATCACAATCTCGCACTTCGCGTTGTACGTGATTCTTTCACTGAAGAAGTCGAACGACTGATGGTAGATGCACATAAAACCCACAAAGAGATCCATAACTTTGTGAAAATATTTGCACCCAACCTACTCAATCGTGTTCGTCTGTATAAAGGGCAAGAGCCCATCTTTGATGTATGCAATATTGAACCCATGATCTCGCGCTCTTTGTCGAGAAAAGTATGGCTCAAGAGTGGTGGATATCTCATCATCGATCAAACAGAAGCCCTCACGGCCATTGATGTAAACTCTGGACGATATGTCGGTTCTCGCTCTTTGGAAGATACGACACTTGATATCAATCTAGAAGCGGTGCAAGAAATTGGAAATCAGCTAAGATTGCGTAATATGGGTGGCATCATCGTTTTGGACTTCATTGATATGGAAAATGCTGGCAATCGAGAGCGTGTATATCGTGCGATGGAAGACACACTACGACAAGACAAAGCCCGAACAAACATCTTGAAGATATCTGATCTTGGACTCATCGAAATGACGCGTAAACGCGTACAAGAAGATCTCGTCTCAGCCATATCTGAAGTTTGTCCATACTGTGATGGTACAGGACAAATTCGCGCACAAACAACCATTGTCTATGAGATCCTAAGAGAAGTAAAACGAGTTGGAGCCCGAAAGAGAAATCAATCATTCGATCATATGCTTATAAATTGCAACCCTGGAGTTGCTGATATGATGTACAACCAAGAATTGTCCACAATAGAAAAACTTGAGACAAAGCTCAATAAAGATATTGTGATTCGTGCTATGGGACATTACCACCAAGAAAAATATGAGGTCTATTGTCATTGAACACAGAGGTACATGGAGACTTTCTCCGTTTTGGCTTTCAATCAGATGAAGGTGCATTTGCTGTAGGACGATTTCTTGGAGAACAAGGAGAGTTTATTGCAGTAGGCCCCATTTCCCATCTCGTCCCGGGACAACATGTTGCACTTTTTGGAAATTGGTCTGTTCATCCAAGCTTTGGGAAACAACTAAAAGTAGAACGAGTTCTGGTAGAAGATCCCAAAACCATACGTGGACTGGAAATATTCCTACAGTATTCTAGCATCAAAGGTCTTGGGCCAACATACGCCCGGCGCATCGTCCAACATTTCCAATTGAGAACACTAGAAATCCTTGGCTCAAAGGAAGAACTAGAAAAAGTCCCCAGTATCGGAAAGAAAAAAGCAGCACAGATCGCTTCTCAATGGATCCGTGATCAAAATTTACAAGAAATGCGCGTGCAGTTACATGGATTGGGTCTTGGACCAACCATTATTCACCGTCTTATCGAGAGATATGGAGAGGATGCACTGGCCATATTGACCCGAGAACCGTACCGATTGTTCCGCGAGATTAAAGGTATTGGATTTAAAAGAGCTGATGCCATCGCAAGAGCCAATGGTATATCTGAAGATGCACCACAAAGAGCACAAGCTGGATTACTCTATACGTTGGGTGATGAAGAGAGCAATGGTCACTGCTATCTTCCAAAAGAGGAACTGCTTCAAAAATCTCAAAAACTCAACATTCCCGAAAATGCACTTCACCTCGCCTTAAGTACGATGCTCGATGAACGTCAGCTTCTTGTCATAGATGAGTCTAAAATCTATCGTCCTACACTGGGTCACGTAGAAAGAAAAGTAGCCAAAAAACTAAATGCTCTGTTCTACGCACCTCCCGCTGTAAGCGGTCTTTTCCAGCACACACTTGATATCGAAGAGATTCAAAATGAGATGGGCATCACCTTAAATTCCGATCAAGAACAAGCGCTTGACACAGTACTCTCTAATAGTGTTAGTATCATCACAGGAGGGCCTGGAACAGGAAAAACAACCATTATCCGCGCTCTTATGGAAATTGCACTGATGCGTGGTGAACACTGGATTTTGGCTGCACCAACAGGTCGGGCAGCCAAAAGAATGACCGAAGCGACGGGTCGAGAAGCCAAAACGATTCATCGATTGCTCTCGTACAATGGACACACACGTGATTTTCAATACAACGACGAGAACCCCATTCGCGCACATGCGATCATTATCGATGAAGCCAGCATGCTGGACATATGGCTGATTAATGCTCTCCTAAACGCGATTTCAGAAGGTTGTCGTCTTATATTGGTCGGAGATGTAGATCAACTTCCCAGTGTTGGCCCAGGTCAAATCTTAAAAGATATTATCGCCTCACAAAGTCTGCCTGTAGCCTCATTATATGAGGTCTATCGTCAAGCACAAGACTCAAATATTGTTCGTAATGCACATAGAGTGAATGATGGCAACCCGCCTGTCAGTTCTGAAAAAGACCCCTTATCCTCACCAAACAAAGATTTTTTTGTTCTCTATCGCGAAGAACAGCCTCTTGCACAAGAGACGCTACTTCATGTTGTGTCACAAAAACTTTCCAAACTTGGGTTCGACCCTTTGCGTGATATTCAAATACTAACGCCGATGCATGCTGGTATTTTGGGAACCACAAATCTTAACCAATCCTTACAGCAAGTCCTCAATCCACATGGAAAAGCACACAAAACCAAAACAAAAGAATTCCGAGTTGGAGACCGAGTCTTGCAAACCCGAAATGATTATGAAAATGAGATTTACAACGGAGATATCGGATCAGTAGAAGCTGTACACGATGATGGAATTACCGTCAAATTTGATGAGCATATTGTCACTCTATCCGGCTCTCAACTCACGGATCTAGATCTCGCATATGCCATTTCTATTCACAAAAGCCAAGGAAGTGAATATCCTGCGGTTATTGTTGTAATTCACAAAGCACACCGAATCATGCTTCGAAGAAATCTGATCTATACAGCAATGACACGAGCCAAAAAGTTTTGCTGCATCATTGGTAGTGCATGGGCCATCGCTTTTGCAGCAAAACAAGAAGAGGGAGGAGAGCGCTACACATCTTTACGCGAACGATTACAAGAAAAAGCATAAAGTCTCTATCTGTACGATCCGCTCTAAAATCAAATTCTTTATCACAATTCGCCCCTATTAACTTGACATGACAAGAGTTGTTTTTTAATACTATAATTACCGTTGTCCTTCCATTTCTCGATCTTCATGAACCTTCCACGCACAGAAAAGAACCTTATCGACATCAAGAGTATGAATCTTCCTGATTTAGAAGCCTTTTTTTTGTCTATTGGTGAATCCAAAGGACGTGCTCTGCGTGTATACAAACATATATGGCAGCGAGGGGCCACAACATTCGACGAGATGAATGATATAGCGAAATCGACAAGGGCAAAACTCAATGAATGTGCAGAGATTACATTTTTAGAAACCATCAGTCACAAAATCTCCGATGATGGAACACAAAAGTTTTTATGGAGAATCCCACAAGGTGGAGCAATAGAAAGTGTTTTGATTCCTGATACCAATCGAGATAACAATGGAAGAGACCGTATGACTCTTTGTGTTTCTTCACAGTGGGGATGTGCAATGAAATGCTCATTTTGCCTAACAGGAGATCTTGGACTAAAGGGGCAACTGAAAGCATCTCAGATAGCCAATCAACCGCTACAGGTTTCCAAAACACTTCCGGAAGGTGTTCGGATTACCAATATTGTCATGATGGGAATGGGAGAGCCTCTTCACAACTACAAAAATCTTGTTATCGCACTACGTAATATGCTTCATAACCAAGCATTGGATATCTCACATCGTAAGCTTACAGTATCTACAGTAGGATTGATTCCTGCCATCAAAAAGCTATCGGCTGAACTACCTGTCAACTTGGCCATATCTCTCAATGCCTCCAATCAAGAGCAACGCGTTGAGGTTATGCCCATCACAAAAAGATATGGACTTGATGAGCTTATACAATGCTGTAAGGAGCTTAACTTACCTCATGGAAAAAGAATTGCATTTGAGTATGTCATGATGGCTGGATTCAACGACTCGATGGAAGATGCTCATAGGGTCTATGATCTACTATGCGACCTTCCTGCAAAAGTGAATCTAATCCCATATAACGAAAATCCAGATCGCACGATCAAAAGACCAAGTGCCGATCAAGTAAAAGCATTCCAGCATTACCTCGTCTCAAGAGGTATGAATTGTACCGTACGAAAAACAAGAGGTATCGACATCTCCGCTGCATGTGGGCAGTTAGGAAAGGGTGTCCGACCTCTCTCAGTTAAGGAGAACTTATGAAAAAAATTGGAATTATTGGGGGCTCTGGCCTGTATAAAATGGAAGGACTTACATTTGTCAAAGAAGTGCACTGTGAGACTCCATTTGGAAGCCCTTCTGCACCCTACTCCATCTTCACTCTTGATGGTGTTGATGCAGAACTAGTCTTTCTACCTCGACATGGAATCGGACATGTTCTCAATCCGAGTGAAGTACCGTACCAAGCAAACATCTATGGTATGAAAACACTTGGTGTCGAATGGATTATTTCCGTATCTGCAGTCGGATCCCTACAAGAGCACATTGCACCTGGTCATGTTGTTGTAATCGACCAGTTTATCGACAGAACCAAAGGAAGGGAAAGCACTTTCTTCTCTTGTGGGGTTGTTGCGCACATCTCTTTTGGAGATCCGGTTTGTACAGCCTTACGTCAGTATTTGGTTGAGGCTTCCAAAGAAGCAGGTGCGACAACACATGATGGCGGTACATATGTCTGCATGGAAGGCCCTGCATTCTCAACCAGAGCAGAGTCCAATCTATATCGTTCTTGGGGAGCACAGGTTATTGGCATGACCAATGTCCCAGAAGCAAAGCTTGCACGTGAAGCAGAGATATCCTATGCAACGCTCGCAATGTCTACAGACTATGATTGCTGGCATGAAGGCCACGATGATGTAACCGTTGAGGATGTTATCAAGGTAGTCAAATCCAATGTAAAACTTTCACAAAGCATCATCAAAAAAGCCATCCCCAAGATTGTAGCACACGAAGGACCTGCTCCTGAATCTAATGCGCTCCAATATGCATTTATCTCAGACAAATCAAAAATCCCTGCTGAGACCAAAAAAGCACTTGCTCCTATCATCGGAAAATACGTTACATGATATTTCTATTCTTCACTTTGTTTTGGGGCTGTGTTACACAGCAACAGATCCGTCGTTCTCAATCTCGTACTGAATTGGGTACAGCATATCTTGTCGAGGGAAACGCAGCCCAAGCCATACGTACACTAATAGAAGCGACCAAGCTCAATCCTAGAAATGCAAAAGCATGGGAAAAGCTTGGCCTAAGCTATGCTTCTCAAGGCGCATATGACAAGGCCGAAGATGCCTTTTTAAAATCACTTAAGCTTGAACAACGAGCAGAGACACACAACAACTTTGGATTAATGCTATTGGCCATAAAAAGATATGAAGA
>NYTD01000177.1 GCA_002683315.1 Deltaproteobacteria bacterium
CATCATACCCCAAATGATTGCGATTGAGAATGATTATTGACAGGAGTTTTCTTCTCCTGGACTTCCGGAGTCTCCATCTCCATACGGAGAGCCTGCATTACACCAGTTTGTTCCGGTATCATTATCGATTGCATCAAGGACATTTGGTGCAAGAGAAAGTGAATAGCCTTTGTCGTCAGGGAACGTGTCGCCATTGTCGTATCGAACTTCATCGATAACGCCTTGTGTGTTGGATAGGATTACTTCATCATCGCCATTAGAGAGTTTGAATCCAGCGTCTCCACCTGTGTACACATAATCTGCATCATAGCCACCATTGGTTGCGGTATCGCCATTGGTTCCAAAAACAACAAAACCTTGTGCGGGTATAATGAGATCTTCAGAAACAGTAAACATTTCAGATTCTGAACCATCGTCATGTACGATCAAACCTTTTAGATTGATTTCTTCTCCAAAATTATTGTAGACCTCAACCCATTCTCCAAGTTCATCTTCCAATGTACAATCAGGGTTTCCATCTCCATCTGTATCATCGCCCAAAACACATGGGTTCTTTTGAATTTCAGTGATGATTAGGTCTCCGGCCGCCAATGTGTCTACTGCGAGATTTCCAGTTCCGGTATCTTCTCCCGAAGGTTCCGTGCTTGCTTCGCTTGAAGGTTCTGTGCTTGCTTCGCTTGAAGGTTCTGTACTTGCTTCACTTGAAGGTTCGCTTGATGTGTCTGTTGTCTTTTCACCACATGCGATAAAAAGATGAGAGAAAAGGATTCCATACAGCATGATAAACTCCTTGGGTATATACTGTTATGTCAGCGTTTTAACGTTTTTCAAATTGAGTTGTACAAGAAATTTTTGTGACATATTGATTTGGAAATTGTATGCAAAAGAATAAACAAATACTATGCTACTTCAAAAAAACCTTCATACTCTTCGAAAACTCTATCCAACACTCGCAAAGCGGATATCTTGGCCAGTAGATAGCAATCATATTATCGAAAAAGATAATAAGATAGGGTATGTTTTGCATGATACTCCCTATCCAATAAGCCTCTCACGCAAAAAACTACAGCGTTTTGCGAAACATGCTCCATATTCCAAAGATGTTCTTCTGTGGGGGTGCGGTGTAGGAGACATCTTGGATGTTTTATTGGCAAAACAGAACAACATTGTATTGTGGGAACGTGACCCGTGGCTTCTTCGTATTCTTCTTAAAAGACGAGATTTTGGACCCTTTCTTCGCTCAGGACAGTTACGAATCTTGTTGGGATCCGATATCGTATTGGAGCGTGGGAATCTACAAGATTATCAGATGATGGGTCATCCTTTTTTCTCTTCCTTGTATAAGTTTGAGAAAAATATTGTATTAAAGCCACAGGCTCCGATTGTTTTTTTATGTAAAGGAGAACTTTTTGTTAGCGATGTAGGTAATATTCTACAGCACAGAGGCTATGCGGTATACATGTGGGATGTGGAATGTTTATCACACGATGAGGTTGTGTACGGTGCTTTAATGGCCAAACCTTCTTTATGCGTTTCTATTAATTATCGGTATGGTTTGGCTGAGATTGTTGAACGCACATCTTCTAAATTATTGGTTTGGGAGATCGATCCATCGATGGATCGGATTCGAAATGTTGAAACGGATACCAAATCTTCTTTTATATATACGTGGCGTGCGGCACATATTGATTCATTTCGGCGTTCAGGCTTTCAAAATGTGAAATACCTTCCTTTGGCGACAAACACAAAGAGATGTTTTCCTACAAAAGGAACATTAGAAGAAAGAGATGTATACGGATGTTCTGTTTCCTTTGTTGGAGCGAGTTTGGTGGATCAGGGCCAGCATTATCGAGATGTATTTTTATCGTCTTATGCACAGTGGAGTGGGCGAGAAGATGGGAGTGAAAAATTACAGGGTTTGATGCGGGAACAGTCAAAAGACTTGTCTATTTTTATAGCAGATGAACTTTTAGGGTACTGGTTTCCTGATTTTTCTAAGGCAATGGAAGATGCACAAGTGTCTTTATCATCCCTTTTGGGAGAATGGATCGCATGTTTGAAAAGACAAAGTTATGTTATGGCGCTCCAAGATCATGACATACAGGTTTGGGGGGACCGAGGTTGGAGTGGTGTGCCTAACTATCGAGGACAGGCTGGTCATCTAAGAGAAGTGGTTCATGTTTATCGACGTAGCATTATTAACATTGATATCAACCGCATTTATCAACCAGACATAGTCACGATGAGAGTGTTCGATGTGATTGCTACAGGAGGTTTTATCTTGACTGAGTATACCCCAGCCTTGGATGATTTATTTGATGTAGGAGTTGAAATCGCAACCTATACGACCATGGATGATTTGATCGAAAAAGTAGATTTTTATCGATCACACCCTGAAGAGCGTACTCGTATTATACAGGCTGGGAGAAAGCGAGTTCACGCAGAACATACAATGGAGCATCGTCTCACAACCATGCTTTCAGCGATTCATGAAAAGTGAGCGAATCCGCGAACCCAGACTGCAGTGATCTTTTTGTCTCTTTGTTCCAATCGAACGTATATTTCTGATGGAGTATCTATGGCGTATCCTTGCTCATAGCTAAGGTTGAGATTTGGGTGATCTGACAACAGTCCAAAATGATGCAAAAGTGTACTTAGTGCTGCAGCTGAGGTTCCTGTGGCAGAGTCTTCCATAATCCCAACAACAGGGGCGAAATTTCTACAATGTGCTGTACTGCTGTGTAGTGTTTCAAGAGTGTAGCAGTACATTCCAATGGAGTTGTTTTGGATGGACACACGTTTTATTTCTTCTTGATTGGGGCTGATTGCATTGAGATCAGAGATGGATTGAAGTGGAACAAATATTTTGTGAAGTCCAGTGGAAGCAACTTGGATAGGGATGGTTGAGTGGATTTGATTGGGGTGTATTCTCAGTGCATGAGATATATCATCAGGCTGTAGTGTGGGACCAAATGTAGGAAGGTTTTGGCTCATCGATATCGAGCCATCTTCGTTCACGATAATTTTTTGTGCTCCTGCCATGCAGAGCATATTGTGTTTTCCTTTTGCGATGTGTTGTTTCTGAAATAGCCAAGAATAGCTTGCAATGGTGGCATGACCACACAGAGCAACTTCTTTGGACGGAGCAAAGAATCGAATACGTTGCGTGTTTTGGCTGATGATTTCAATAAATGCTGTTTCACTGTAGCCAGCATTTGCAGCAATATGTTGCATCTGATCGGAAGAAAGTGGAGTGTTGCAAAGTACCACACCCGCAGGATTACCTCCGGCTCCATTTTTTGTAAAGGCGTATACAACATGGATGTTCATGGCTATTCCAAAAATAGGCTCGGGTCTCGGATATCTTCATCTATCGATAGGATAGTCATATCTGGAGCAATATGGGTGATTGAGGGGGTTCCAAAGTCGATTTCAAATGCTCCCCATGATGAAAAGTTGTGTGCATCAAGGACAGGTATGCTTTCCATACCGGCATCGGAAGCCCATTGCTGCAGAGCGTCTTGACCTGCGGGAGACGAACTGAGATCGTTACCAGACATGAGCTCAATATATTGAAATCCTGTATCTTCCCATTCGATTTGTTTTTCCTGCGCCGAACTGGCGAGTTGCTTACAAGCGCTTCAGGTAAAGCTCCCAATGACCAACATGATGTGTTGTCCACAAAATTGATACAGTGAAACATTTTGGCCATATTGATCTTGTAAAACAATGTCCTCAACAACATCTCCTGGTGCGTAATGACTCCATTCTATTCCACCACCATCTTCGATTGAAGTGTGAACGCTTGGGCCGATGGATGGTGAGATGCCATTTTCGCACAATCCCATATTATAGTTTCCTTGTTCAAGAGGATAGCTGAAGGCAGATTGTGGATTGGTACCGGCAGCTTCTTCTTCAAGATCGGTAAAACCATCCCCATCGCTGTCAATGTTTGGGTCTGTTGTTTTTTTTGTATCTGAACAGGCTAGAAACATGAGCCAGAAGTACATGATGTGCTCCAGTGTTTTGGATCAATGTATCATTTTTGTTGCGTCATCGATTTTGATTTCTGCTGTTGATATGTATATTGAATCAGTGGCTCAAGTGATGGGAAATTTCATGCATTTTTATTGGATGGCACTATTTGCGATATGTGCGCTAGGTTTGTGGTGTCATCAAGACTACGGTTTGTCTTGGGATGAGCCGATTGTGCTTATGTATGGTGAGCAGATCATGGCGTATTTTTCACATGGGGATCCTGCTTTTTCCACAGCCTTTGATCGATATCATGGTTCCTTCCCTTCTTTATGGATGGCTGGTTTGGATGGTTTTTTGTCAGACCTTCCCAGTCAAGAGCGTTTCTTCTGGATTCGAAGAGTCAACTTTTTGTTTTTCACTTTGGGAGGATGGGTGTTGGCGATGCTGGCGAGGAAGACATGGGGGAACCGCGAAGGATTGTTGATATTATTCTTGTGGATATTATCTCCTAGGATGTTTGCGGAATCTTTTTACAATACCAAAGATATTCCTTTTGTCTCTTTGTCACTGCTGTGTGCATGGACAGGACTTCGTTGGATAGAGAAGAAAACAACGTCCAGTATGATAATTCATGCGGCAGCGATTGCATTGCTGACGAATACCCGGATTTTGGGTGTTCTTGTCTTGGTGTATTCTTTTTTGTTGGGGGTGCGTACGAAAAGGGACGTCGTTATTTTTACGTTGATGTCTATTTGTAGTTTTGGGTTTCTATGGATAATCTGGCCTATTTTATGGGTAGAAGGACCTTTGGGGATTATCAATGCCGTATCGCATATGTCTCATTTTCCATGGCAAGGTACGGTTTTATACCAAGGTGTCTTGATGCCAGCACAAGAAATTCCGTGGCATTACATATTTGTTTGGATGGGGATGACCATTCCAATACTTTATTTGGTTCTTGCTGCCATAGGGTATCAGGCATTCTTGAGGAGAAAAGATGCATCTTTGATTCATATATGGATGATGATGAGTACAATTGTCCCTATTGTGTTGATTCTCGTTTTGGGTTCGGTCATGTACGATGGATGGCGTCATCTTTATTTTACTTATCCGGGGATTCTATGGTTTGCTGTGTTGGGATTTCGATATCTTGAAGAGCGCTTTCAAGATTGGATTCGCTATGTTTGGATGATTTGTACAGCGAGCGTCTTGTGGATCGGTATTTCTATGGTTGAGCTTCATCCATATGAGATGGTATATTTCAACATGCTTGCAGGAGACTCTCAAACCTTACGATCTCGTTTTGAACTTGATTATTGGGGGCTTGGGTTTCGTTCCATGCTTGAATATATTCTTCGTAACGATGATCGAGAAGTTGTTTCGGTTGGTGTTTCCAATATTTCAGGGATGTACGCGAGGGCTATTTTATCACAAGAAGATCAAAAGAGGCTTCGTTTTGTAGGCAAAGTAGAAAAGGCGGATTACTTTGTGACCAACTTTCGATGGCATCCACAAGAGTATCCATTTCCAAAAGTTTTTTCCTTAATGGCAGGGGATGTTGAGATAGGTGCGGTATACCGCATATCTTCAGAGCAAGTATTGCCCAATAAACGATAGGACCTCCTCTTTTGGTGCGTGGAGATAGCAAACAATGCGTGTTCGCGGTTCATCGATAATCCGGTTGATTGTATGTTTTATTGTTATATTCTATCTCATTGAGCTGCAGTTCTTCGTGTGGAATAGTTGTATAACTCCCCATAAGTCAATACACTATGAGGGGTAAAGTATGGGGGAAATATGCATATTGCTGTTTTAGGAGCGGGTTCTTGGGGAACTGCATTGGCGATTCAGCTTGCTCGTGCAGGAAATGTGGTTCGTTTATGGGACCGGAATATGGAGCGTGCAGCAAAGATGCAAGCAGACCGAGAGAACCGTCGTTATTTACCTGGCGTTTTGTTGCCTGATTCAATAACCGTTGCCTCAGAGCTTGATTATTGTTTGTTATCTTGCGATATGGTTGTTTCAGTGATTCCAAGTCAACATACACGAGGCGTGTTGACCCAAGCTCTGCCTCATCTGAATCCTCTTGTGCCCATTTGTTGTGCTTCCAAAGGAATTGAACGTGGAACATTGATGACGATGGAAGAGGTTTTTCGAGAAGTTCTTCCACGCTCTTTTCATGCTCAGTTGTCTTTTTTGGCGGGTCCTTCATTTGCAAAAGAAGTAGCTTTGGATTTACCTACAGCCGTTGTTGTTGCTTCTCGTTTTTCCGAGGTAGCAGAAGAGGTGGCTCAAGCATTTCATGCAGGTCGTTTTCGGGTGTATCACACCGATGATATTGTAGGAGCAGAGCTAGGTGGAGCACTAAAAAATGTAGTAGCCATCGCTTGTGGTGTTGCAGATGGTTTGGGCATTGGATTGAATGCACGTGCAGCTCTTATGACCAGAGGTCTCGCAGAGATTACTCGTTTGGCTATCGCGAGAGGGGCAAACCCTTTGACTCTTGCGGGGTTGTCCGGGATGGGTGATTTGGTTCTCACATGTACTGGGAATTTGTCCAGAAATCGTCGTGTAGGGCTGGGACTGGGAGAAGGCAAGACGCTGGATACAATTCTTGCAGAGCTTGGGCAAGTTGCAGAAGGAGTAGTAACAGCGGAAACAGCTCGCGAATTAGCCCAAAGAGAAGGTATTGACGCTCCGATTACAGAAGAAGTGTATCAGCTGCTCTACAAAGGAAAAAGCGCCCAGCGTGCATTGAGTGATCTATTGGGACGAGAGAGAAAAGCAGAACGAGGATGAGGGTGTTGCTGTTTTTTTGTACGGATAGAGATAAAAGCTCATCACATTTTTCGGAATAATGATGCGTTTCGCGTATAATAAAACCAAATATCGTTAATGTTCGTAGAAAATGGATTTAGAAGAATAGCTCATGTTGGACATATACAAAACCATTACAGTACATTTAAAAGATGCCTCATTAGCAAAAACAACGCTAGACACAACGATTATGTTTGTCGTGCCGACAGAAATGGGGGAAAAGACAG
>NYTD01000178.1 GCA_002683315.1 Deltaproteobacteria bacterium
AGCGGGAGCTGAAGCGGGGGTCGAAGCCGGTACAGAAGCTGGTACAGAAGCTGGTACAGAAGCGGAAGCTGAAGCGGGGGTCGAAGCCGGTACAGAAGCCGGTGCTGAATCCGGTACAGAAGCCGGCGAGATCGTTGTTAATGAGGCAGGTATAATGGCAGGTAATGAAAACAGTGAAACCATGATGGACCAACAAGATCTACTCGAAGAAGAAATGTCAGGTGGAATGACTGATGCATCAGCAGAAGAAATAATTGATGATGAAACAATGAATAGTTCTGAGTCTAAGGCCTATAGTAGCTGTGATGTTCACTCTAGCAAACATCAGACAAACTACTGGTTTTTAAGCTTGTTAATCTTGCTGGGGTTAAAAAAAGAACATCATTTTAATGGTTTAAGAAGAAATTCGTAAGGTGGAATTATCAAAATGTTTATAAAGTCTAAATTAAGAACGATTCGTTTTTCCGAAAAGTTCCTTATTCTTACAGCGGTTTGCTTTGGTTTAAGTACATCATCATGTTCTTCTTTAAATAGAATACAAAAACAATCAGGAATGAAGACCAAAACGATAAAGCTCAAGGATCTTGGTCCCAAATACCTTGCCCACAAAGATAGTGATTTTGATTACTTCAATAATGATGCAAAACAAAAACTTGTTATCAAGTACCGACGCTTTAGGCTTAACAAGTTTGATAGATTTAATAAAAAAGCAACTATACTGTTTGCTAAGTTCAAAATTGCTCAAAGAATTATCCGAGATTTTGATAGTCAGATTAATTCCCTCTTGAAAAATGGCTTAAAAGGTGAAACCAGGAAATCCTTAAGAAATGCACTTAGAAAGCGTTCGAGTAAAAAATTAAAAACAGTTCGAAAACTAGGGCACTCCTATGAGGCATTGAGTTTGTCGTTAAGGAGTTTGAAATCTATTGTTGTTGATGCGAAAGAGCTCGTTGACATAAGTAGAGGACTGACTGCACAAACCAAAAAAGAAGCCATGACTAAACCAGATAAAGCCGTTTTGCTTGATAAAGTTGCATCCGAATCCAAAAGAACTCTGAAGCGACTTTTCAGTGTGATTAAGGAAAGTCCCGGGCTTATTAAATCAATGATAAGCCACCTAAAGATTTCTAAAGTCGCTAGTGTGGTTAAAAAACCTAAATAATGATTATGACCTATTTTTGGGACGAGGCTCTGCGAGTGCAAGTAAGACACCACTAAGAGTGATGATGGCTGCATAAACAGAACGAATATTCAATGTTTCTGCAATTAGAAACCAAGCAATCAATGAAGCACCGATTGGCTCTAAAAGAGTAGCGATACCTACCTCTGTAGGCGTGAAATACCTCAGACTTATGGTTAGGGCGCTATGACCAATAAGTTGGGGGACTAAGGCAGTACCGAGCAAGGCATAAAGTTGTGGGCCACTCGCTAAGATAAATTCGGACTGATCTATTGATAGAATTGCCAAGATCCACAATATCAAAGCGCCTACTAAAGTGGCAACCAAAGAGAAAGGTGCAATTTGGATAACGGCCTTTTTTTTTCTCGTGATGAGTAGATAAGGCACCATAGCCAAGGCTCCTAAAAGGGCTAGGAAATCACCGATCCATTTACTTTCTGTCGCTGAATGCGGATCGAAGATAAAGAGAGTAATGCCTATACTTGCAATGAGTCCACTAAAGAAGAGTCGTGAGCTAGGTCGGTCTTTACCACTTAGCCAAGCAATTAATCCAAGCATTATCGGTGTTGTTGTGACCAATGTTGCTGAGGCGATGACTGAAGTTAAACCTAAAGACCAAACCCAAGCACCAAAATGAATCGCATAGCAAAAACCACAAAAACTGCCTACTAGTATTTGTTCTGACCAATTTATTTTATCTTGTTTTTGAGGTGTCGGGTAAGACGCTGAAGACTGAGCGGTTGATTTAGATGGATAAGCTTGAGTAATGGTGATGATTAACCATAACCCCGAAGCAAAACTAAGACGAGTTGCTGCTGCAATAAGCGGGTGAATAGGTTGACTGAGCTTAAATAAGGGCGCTGCGAAACTAATCGAAATAATGCCTATTAATAAAGTAATAATACCTTTTAGGTTCAAGTGGGCATGACTTGAGATTTTAGAAGAGTTCATGCTCAATACTTTCGTGTTCAAGATGAAATAGCGCTTTCAAGACCGATTTCAATGACTAAAAAAATCTAATCATATCGTTCAACGATAACTAGGCGAGTAGCAACGAACATGAATTTATACAAGTTAAGATTTAACTGGCGGATCCGCTTAGTACTTACGTGATCAAACTGATTTAAACTTCGATAAAATACTTAAACTTAAATTCGATACAATGTGTGTAAATCTTCACTCTTTATATTAAAGCAGGATAGACCGTAGAGGCTTGAATGATTAACGAATCTGACCAAGTTAAATCCTTGAGCAAGCATCAATGCTTGTGTACTTTTAAATAAATGATCATAGTTGCTCACCTTATTACATGGTAAGCAAAAGCAGAAGAGCGTACTTTACTTCAAAGCAGTTGATGGCTTTAAACTGAACTTTATTGTTGATCGAGCTAAGCAAGCTCAAGCTCAGTCTCTATTCTTGCATAGTTATGGTGAACATATTCAGCACTACAATGGGTTTGTATCAGAGCTTAATCATATTGGAATGAGTTTTACGTTTTGATCTTAGAGGACATGGGGATTCGGCAGGCTTGAGGGGTCATATCTTCAACTTTCAAGACTATATTCTCGATGTAAACTGCATGCTTAAAGTCTTTAAAAATGCACTTAAGTTAAATAAACGTATATCATTGGTGTATTTTAATGATGCTTTAATTACCACGCATACAATTAAGCGCTTAACAGAATGTAAAACTTGGGATGCAGTCGTATTCAGTTCACCCTTTTTTGCTTTGCAAATTAGAGTCCCTTGGTGGAAACATGCTGGAAACATGCTTTAGCAGATACTCTAAGTTAGCTTGCACCGAGCCTCCAATTCACAACAGGATCAAATATACATCTACTGAGCCATAACCCGTAGATACGAGTCGATTTGGATCATGACCCTCTCATTGTTCATCATGTTAGTGCTCATTGGTTTACAGAAACATTGGTTGCGTTAAAAGCCATACCAATACTGCTATAACCTCATTTCTTGGAGACAAGCTATATTTTATGGAGGGTCGCTGATGCTGATCATATTGTGAATGCTAACTCTACATATGATCGTTTTTCGAAATTAAACTCATTGAGCAAATGCTTAATTAGATAGGCAGATTATGATTATGAGATAGGGGGTGATGAGCAAGATCGTCAAGCTCTCATTATGAAAGATTCACTCGATTTTCTCAGGAAAGTTTTAGAAGCAGAATAAAGTTTCTCTGTATCATTGCTCCTGAACAATCTTATTGATCACAGTCAACAAACTCAACTGAGTAGGTAATCATTTCATTACCGCTCACTAGCTTGACTTCATAACGCTTTCCTACTTCACTACGCCAGCCTTGTGGAATAATATTATACGCAGCACTGCTCCCAAAGTTAGGCATGAGATCTACCAGCTCTATCGGAAGTTCTTCACCAGGATCATTGGAGATATCGTTGGCATAAACTTTTATTGTAACTTGAGCATTCGCTAGAGATAATCCATCATATTGAATCGTCCAACCGGTTTGGTCAATACTACGGCCCCAACGGTCTTGGGTCGCTTGTAATGGAAACTCACCTGGAGGTGGAAAAGCAACCCAGGCTCTAGGACGATTGAGATGTAGCACAGACATACAAGAGTAAGCATTTGTTGATCCTACGCCGATACTTTCCAAGCCTTGTGACATAATCCATCGTCTATGACCCATCGTTGTCTCATTGCCAGGATCAATCATATACATGGCAACAGCATCGATTGCATTTGAGCCTGCTAAATTACTTTGAGACGCCATGTAAGCTCCATCTGGATGATAACAGCTCCAAGAGTCAGGAGGCTGATGACTAAGTCTATTATTCGCTTCCATCATTAATGCGCACTGTTGTAGGGCTTCAGCTTGAGTCATTTCTAGAGTAACCAGTGGCAAGGTCGCTAGCTCTCGATAAAAGTTTGTTAATGCTAAGACTGTGTCTAAAGTCTCGTGATTAACTGTACCTGCATCACAACTCTGCGTAGAGCCATTCCAAGAGATGGCTGAACTCAAACTCCAAATATTATTCCACTTTTGACACATGGTTAAATTACCTAATTGATCTACACCGGTGTCTGTTTCACTGTTTGTTTGAAGATCTGAGTCTGCTTGAAGATCTGAGTCTGCTTGGCTTTCTAAATTAACGTCGAACCCCGAGTCCGCTTCCCGATCATTTCCCGCTATGACTTCAGAAACTTCGTAATCAGTGTCAAAAGGTTCTGGAATATATTGTGAAACCGAAGCATCGACTAACTCAGACTCAGTTTTTGGATCTGAACAAGCAGGTGTTAGATGAACAGACACTAAAAAACTAAATGCCACTACAGTTGATCTCATATGTATACTCCGCTCGATAAGAAGATCTAATCATTTAAGGAATAATATATCTCAATCCGCTCTAAGACTTCTAGGCTAAGCTTGATATGCTTAGGATGAAGAGCTTTTAGTTCAAACCCTTAAATAAAAAACGACTATTTTGAAAATTAAAGTCGGCATGTTCGATCCATAAATTAATATAACTTATATTAATCCTAAAGACTCAATTTTTGAAAACAACGGTGGCTCCACATGAAATTAGACTCTCGGTATTGGTGGTTAATTCTATTTTCTCTAGTCTTAATGATCCTTGCTCTTGCTGATTTTCAAGATCTGTTCAACTTTTTAGTGTGGAAGTACATTCACATTGTAAATGCTTCGATTTTCTTCGGACTCATTTTTACTTCATCAATAATCGAATGGTACATTTATCATGAAGCTGACATGGACTTTGCTCAGAAATATCATGTTATTTTGGAGTCACTAGATAAAAAGTGCATAACAGTAAGCATGACCGGCCTTCTCATTTCTGCCATCGCTATGATGAATCTGCAAGGTTATTCACTCTTTGAGATTCAGGCATGGCCCTGGTGGATGAGTTCAGCATTAATCAATATATCTGTTTTAGGATTAGTTTGGGCTTTGATTGATGTTCAGTCTCAAAAAAAGCTAGCGCACATTTTTGTGAAAGCTTCATCAAGACGTATGCCTATCGTAAAAGGATCTAATCATGGTGAAGATTTAGTGCTAGATTCATCAGCAACTCAAGAAAAAAGATTGGCCGCTTTTCGAAAGCTCTACAAGTTTCGAATGTGGCTAAATATCTTTTCAAATGCATGGATCATATATATTTTTTACTTAATGGTCTTTAAACCAAACTAGATGGGACCACATGCAACTTAGGTGTTTATTCAGGAATAGTCTATGAAACCTACAGTTTTTCTTTTTCGTCTACTTCCTGTCTCTTCTACAAATTGTCGGTTTAAACAAGAAAAAATGATCCGACAAACGAAACTTGAAAAGTCAGTTTATGAGAACAAGTATAATGAGTTTGGGCTTAAGTTTTGTTTTGATCGCTTGTACAGCCTGCTTTGTTTTTGCTAACGACAGCAAAAAAACGGCTGACACTCAAGCAGATGTGACTAAAATTACAATTTTAGGATCTGATCAAATGCAATTTAACCTCAAAGAAATTAAGGTGAAGAAAGGTGCTAAGATTGAACTCACCATGAAGCATTCAGGTAAACTACCTGTGAATGTGATGGGTCACAACTTTGTGTTACTGAAGCAAGGCGTTAATCTCGGCCAGTTTGCTGCTGCAGCCATGAAAGGAATACGTCCTGCCATCGCAGGAAAAAGACGTGATTGCTAAAACTGAGGTAGTCGGAGGCGGAGCCTTAACTACGATTACCTTTAACGCCCCTAAGCCAGGGGCCTATGACTTTCTTTGCACTTTTCCTGGTCACTATGCGATGATGAAAGGCAAGTTTATCGTAGAATAAACTGAAGCTCCGACCGAATACTCCATAGAATACTTGAAGCTACTTGCCGCAATAGGCAGAATATATATGTAAAGCTTGAGATCGGAGTTGCAATGAAACACTCACAGAAAGATTCTGTTGTAGAACAATACCATAGCTCAGGTCTAGCGCTTTTAATACTAGGTGCAGTCATTATGCTATCGTCCTCATTTTATGTTTTGAATCATGATTCTCATTCCGAATATGACCATGTCTCAAATTTCCTATTAGGTTTAGTAGTTGGTTTGACAGGTTGGTGGTTGAGATCTCATACAGAGGAGGATTTTAGCGATTAAATGATCATGTAAAAAAAAGTATGAAAATATTTTACCTAAAGTGTAGACCTTTTTATGGAAGTCTTCTGAACAAGGTATGTCCAATGTTTAACCAAAATATAAATATATACTTTATAATCAGAAATCGCCATTTTTTGAGACATTTTCGAAACCAAAACTTTGAACAGAAGTCATATTTGTACCTGCCTTGTATAGGCATTGTCTAATCTTTGTTCGAAAGGATCCAGCCATGAGTCTGCCTACTCTATCACACGGTGAGTTTGAGCTCGTTTACAACATGCTAAGCCTCGCTATTGCCGCCATGTTCGGTAGTTTTGTTTTCTTCGTGATTGCCCGCAATCAACTTACTCACAAGTATCGCCCAGCGCTAATCATGTCATCACTGGTTGTTGGCATCGCCGGTTACCACTACTGGCGTATATTCAACAGTTGGGAAGCTGCATTTACTCTAACCGAGGGTGTGTATAAGCCATCAGGAACTCCATTCAATGATGCGTATCGCTATGTTGACTGGTTGCTCACTGTACCATTGCTCGTCGCTGAACTCATCGCAGTTCTAGCACTGACTAGAGCAGTACGCGGACCAATGATGGCTAAGCTCACTGTTGCTGCAGTCATCATGATTGCTACTGGTTATCCAGGAGAGATTTCATCAGATAACACCACTCGTGGTATCTGGGGCTTCGTTTCGACTATCCCATTCGCATACATCCTGTATGTACTTTGGGTACAACTCGGCAAAGCTACTGCAGATGCAGCACCTCGAGTACAAAAGCTTCTTGGCGACACCAAACTGCTTCTTCTAGCAACTTGGGGATTCTATCCAATCGCATACCTCATGCCTCAGCTCGGTGTAGAGGCTGGTTCAGCAACTGTAGCTCTACAAGTTGGATACAGCATTGCTGACATCTTAGCTAAGTGTGGATACGGATTCATGATCTATGCAATCGCTCAAGCAAAGATGGAAGCAGAAGGCGCCTCAGTCTCTAACGACGTTGCCGCTGAAGCAACTGCTTAAGAGAATGCAAATGAGTACCGAGAACAACTTTTCAGGCCATTATCACACCGCTGGTACCGGCCTCATGATTGTAGGTTTTGTAAATGCCGCAATCGCCACATATTCACTCAGTCAACAATACGAGAATGTATTCATTGATTACCAAAGTATGCTTCTGTTCTCACTCAGCTTTATCGCCACTGGTCTATGGATGAAATCGATCAAAGACTAAAAACTCTTTGTTCATGAATCGCACAAAACTAAGTGAAAACTTAGCTTGATCTAACGGTCAGTCGCCTAAGGCTTATACAAAAGAAGAAAGCCAAAGCATCTTTTAAACCGTGTTAAAGCCGATATAGATGGTTAAGCTGCTCTATAACTGTTTACTAAATAAACTGTTAATTGTGTAGATGGTAAAAACTTTTCTGCAACTTTTTAGATCGCCATCACTCCTATAGTATGTAATGTTTGTCTAACCTTTGTATATAAATATGTACTAGGAATAAGGAGTTTGTCTAACATGAGTAAAAGAGCTGTTGTCATTGGTTCAGGGTTTGGTGGTATTGCATTAGCCCTTCGTCTTCAAAGTTTAGGTCTAAATACGACGATTGTTGAGAAGCTTGATAAGCCGGGTGGACGAGCTTATGTGCTGGAAGCCGAGGGCTTCAAGTTTGATATGGGGCCTACTGTCATAACTGTGCCTCACTTTATCGAAGAGTTATTTTCCTTAGAACGAGGAAAAAGTGACTTAGAGTTAGATGACTTTCCAAAGCATTTACTGGAAGATAATGTTCGAATTAAGCAAGGGGTATCAGGCGGCCCCAATACAAGTAAATACTGTGAAATCGTACCGATACTGCCTTTCTATCGTATTTACTTTGATGATGGTACCTACTTTGATTATGATGGAGACCCCGTTAATACACGTAAGCAAATTGCTGAGATTGAGCCCAAAGATTTAGAGGGCTATGAACGTTTTCATGCTGCCGCTGAAAAGATCTTTGAACGAGGTTTTTTAGAACTAGGCTACACCTATTTTTCTGATATTCCATCCATGCTAAAAGTAGCTCCTGAATTGTTCAGACTAGATGCTGTACGAAGTTTGTTTAGTTTTACGTCGAAGTATTTTATTTCTCCAAAGCTTAGACAGGTATTCAGTTTTGAAACTCTCCTAGTAGGAGGCAATCCTCTTAAAGTTCCAGCGATTTACTCTATGATTCACTTTGTTGAAAAAACATGGGGTATCCATTATGTAAAGGGAGGAACTGGTGCCTTGGTCAGTGCCCTCTTAAAGAAGTTTAGTGAGCTTGGTGGTCAAATTAGATACAATAGTGAGGTTGAAAAGATTACCACGGAAAAAGATTCTTGGCTGACTAAGGCAAAAGTCACAGGTGTGAGGCTTAAAGACGGTACTGTGTTAGAAAGTGATATGGTGTGCTCTAATGCCGACTTTGCTCACACATATCTAGACTTAATCGACAAAAAACACCGAACTGTCCCTAAATGGCGCATAAAGTCCATGAAGTACTCGATGTCTTTAGTGGTCATTTACTTTGGCTTTAAGAAACGAGATTCACTAGACTTACAGCATCATAATATAATCTTAGGGCCACGATATGAAGAGCTATTAACCGATATCTTTGAACGAAAGGTTTTGGCCAAAGACTTCTCACAATATTTACATATTCCGACCCTAACCGATCCGAGTATGGCCCCAGAGGGACATCACGCTGCATATACATTGATTCCGGTTCCACATAATGGCTCAAAGATAGATTGGGAAAGCAAAGGGCCACAACTGGTTGATGCTGTACTCAGTTTCTTAGATGATAGAGGTTATATACCTAATCTTAAAGAAGATTTGGTCTACTCTACCCATGTGGACCCTCACTATTTTGAAAATACTCTAAATTCTTTCAAGGGTAATGCCTTTGGCGTAGAGCCCACTCTAACTCAATCTGCTTATTTCAGACCTCAAAATCGGTCAAAAATAGATGGTTTGTACCTGGTAGGTGCTAACTCGCAACCCGGTGCTGGAACCCCCTCGGTGATGATGTCAGCTAAAATGACAGCTAGAGCGATTGCTCAAGATTTAAAGCAAACCAGCTCAAATAAAATAAGTCAGTCCATCTCAGCGACAGAACTACATAGAGAATTAAATAAAGTCTAACTGAGTTCTTCAGTGAAAGTTTTTGATAAACTGTATTCAAAGTTTGAACAAACTTTATGCAAAGGGTGCAACCTATCCTTTATCAAACATATCATATCTATGAGAGCTGAGCGTGTATGAAGCTCTCGTTGTTCATCATGCTGTTGTAAGGTTAAATTATGAATCTCACTCATTTTTCAAATGCATATGCAGGGCCTGACTACGATCGGCCAGCAGCAAAGCCCCTGTCAGATCTTTTTAGTAAGCAGTTTATTGATGAGATCCTTGAATTATCAGAGATGCCAGCTCCGAACCTTTGGGATCAAAAGTTTGTTGCACCAATAATGACATTTTTCGCAAAGCCTGGAAAATCGATCCGCCGTGACTTTGTGAAGTTGGGTTGGAAACTAGCTCAATCAAATAGTTTAGATGAGCGGACTATCCATCAACCATGTCCGGAAGCATTATTTCAAATTATTGAAGTCTTGCATTCGGCATCATTAATTGTAGACGACATTGAAGACGACTCCATGACCAGGCGTGGTGTGCCGTGTTTACACAGACAGATTGGCTTAGGTCCGGCCTTAAATATAGCTAATTGGCTGTACTTCGTTTCGTCTTTCATCATTGATACTTTAGAGTGTTCTCCTCAAGCTCAACTTAGTCTATACAAAGTATTCAACCGTGTAATGTTGCGCTGTCATCAAGGTCAAGCCATTGACTTATCGTACAAAATTAGTGAAGTAGACCGAGAAGCTATTCCCGCCCTCGTAGAAAGCTCGACTCGACTCAAAACGGGAGTCTTAGTCGGTTTTGCGGTTCAAATTGCGTCTATATATCTTGAACAAAGTATGGAAGATAGTACCAGGCTGTATGAGTTTGGTGAAGAAATCGGCTTAAGTTTACAAATGTATGATGATTTAAGCGGCGTGACCAATGCCAAGCGCTACCACAAAGCTCATGAAGACTTTTATAGGCTTCGTCCAACTTGGGTTTGGCTATGGCTAGCTCGCAATGAAAGCATTAGTACATTAGATTACTATTCTTTAGTCGAACAGTTGGAAACGATCAATACTAGCTTATCTGAAGCACCCGAGCTCAATTTAAACGGTCGAATCACAACGAAAGCCTATAATGAATTTAGATCAGAGCTCATGCAATGGTTAGACGCAGCGCCCAGAATGATTGAGCAACGTATTGATCAAGCTTTGTTTATTCTTCAAGAACGCTACCATGCTTCGTCTCTTTCTTATCAGACTGCTTTTTTGGCGATTAACAAACTCAAAGTTAGCTATCTTTAGAAAGATCTTATGATTTATGAATCAAAACTATTATACGACTTTGGATACGGGGCTCGTTGAGCAAGACTTCATTGGTCTGTGTCAATCGATTATCCAAAAAAACTCAAAGAGTTTTGACTTTGCCTCACGATTTTTACCGAGTACTGCCCGAGCAGATGCAGCTGTTCTGTATGCATGGTGCCGACATGTCGATGACTCTGTAGATGAAGTAGACATTAGCAAAATGCCTAAAGCGCTTGAAACCTTACACAAGGAATTGAATGCAGTGTATGCAGTGGAGCCACTCTCCATAGAGACACAAATCATCTTGTCCGACAACCTCGTTTTGAGTGCATTTCGAGCATTGGTTGAGCGTTTGCAAATTCCTAAGCATTACCCCTTGGAGCTCATCAAAGGTATGCGAATGGATGTAGAAGCCACACAGTACATCGAATTGTCAGATCTATATTTATACTGCTACCGTGTGGCAAGTGTAGTGGGACTCATGATGTGCTACGTCCTGAAAGTAAATCACCACCAAGCACTTTTGAAAGCGGCATATCTTGGCTTAGCTATGCAGTTAACCAATATTTGTCGGGATGTGAATGAAGATTGGGATAGGGGTCGCCTATATTTACCCTTACACATGCTCTGTTCAGGTTCTACGGCTCAAGTTCAAATCGTGTCTCCAAGCTCCTCTTCGATGACAAGCCAACGCCTTACCCAAAGCAGCATTCCTAGTCTCATGGTGGAAGCAATACAAGTTGTTACCTCTGACTTGCTAAAATTAGCAGATCAATTCTACCAACGTGGTTTTTCAGGTCTTAAATATTTACCATGGCAATCGAGTTTAGCGATTCATGCAGCTGGTCTAATTTACCAAGATATAGGTCGAATCATTCATGCTCAAAGTTGTGATCCTAACCAGCCCCGCGCCATTACCTCTAAATGGCGAAAGGTTGTATTAAGTCTTAAAGCACTTGCATATGGTGTGCTGAGTTCTATCACTCGTCTGTCTGATGCCTTGCTTAACCGTGGGCAAACTAATGAGTCAACTTATCTGTGCTTCCAAGACTTGCTACAGGACATTATTGAACAGCAAGCAGGGTCAAACCACTTGAGTCGTGAATATAAAATTTATTCAAATTCAAAAAAGGTAGAGCGCAATGTCACCGAATCAATGATTAAACTTACTGCTTTGCCTCGACAAGAAGAACGCTCATGAATACCTATCAAAATCAGCGAAGTCGACCAATCATAATTGGGGCTGGTATTGCAGGCTTGAGCGTTGCTCTCCGCTTAGCGGTCAAAGGGCTAAAGCCAATCGTTTTCGAAAAAGAGGCTGAAGTAGGTGGTAAGGCACATCAAGTTCATATTCATCATGAGTCTAATGATTACCTCATTAATGGTGGACCTACTGTGCTCACTATGCTTTCTGTTTTTGAGGAGCTATATCAAATTGCAGGCACCAACATACATGAGCATCTTAGCATACATCCCATGCGAGCACTCGCTAGACATTTTTGGTCTGATCAAAGTACCTTAGACTTGTACACCGATTTAGATCAATCTTTTGAAGCGATCCATCAATTTGCAGGATCAAATGAAGCAAAGAACTTTTTAGGATTTCACACATATACACAAAAGATTTACGATAGCGTAAAAGATATTTTTATTGATGCACCTAAACCATCCGTAAAAGATTTCGCTGCTTACTTAAAGCCTAGTATTCTTCCAAAGCTATACCGAGCAGATGTGCACCGTTCAATGTGGAGTGCGATCGATCAGTATTTTGATGACCCAAGACTCAAGCAGCTATTCGGTCGCTATGCGACATATACGGGTAATAATCCTTTTATGACTCCAGCTACTTTTAATTTAATTTCTGCAGTAGAGCAAAGTGGGGTTTGGGTTGTCGATGGAGGGCTATCTAAACTTGCCAAATCACTAGAGGAGCTCATCCTCCAACATGGTGGTCAAGTTCACAAAGATTTAGGCATCGATAAAATCATCGTTCACGACAAACAAGTGCAAGGGGTAAGGTTAAGCGACGGTATTCAATTAAATAGCGCCCAAGTGGTATTTAATGGTGATTGTCAGGCTTTATTTCGGGGGCAGTTGATTTCAGGTGACTTCGCAAAAACACCCGTGATCACGTATCCAAAATCTGAACGTTCTTTATCGGCCTTAACAGCTTGTGGCATCGTCAGAAAAAATAAAGCAAAGCTTTTATATCACAACGTTTATTTCAGCGATAATTATGAGTCAGAATTCAGAGAGTTAGAATCTGGAAAGTACCCCACTGATCCAACCATATACTTCTGTGCACAAGACCGAAGAGAGGATCTAAAAGTAAAAGATTCGGAGTTACCGTACGAAAGAATATTTGCCTTAGTCAACGCACCTGCTCGTGGAGATGAGCTTAGCTTCGATGATGCAGGGGCAAGTCTTTGCCAAAAACGGATCGAAACAATAATGAATAGTCTGCAACTAGCAAACTTCACGGCTAGTACATGGACTAGACCAAATGATTGGAACCAGCGTTTTCCATATTCAGGAGGCGCAATTTATGGCCAAGGGGTAAAAAAATGGAATGGCAATCTAAAGCGGATGGGCGCCAAGAGCAAGATCAAGGGTCTATACTTGGTGGGGGGGACAGTCCATCCGGGAGCGGGCGTACCCATGGCGGCACTCAGTGGCAAGTGGGCGACCGAGGCAATGATGAAAGATTGTCTTTCGACCGTCAGTTAAAACCTCATGGCTATCAATGGTGGTATATTGACGCCATCAGTGAGGATCAATCTTATTCACTTTCAATGATCATCTTTGTCGGTCATGTTTTTTCCCCTCACTACTACAAAGCTCGCCAATTAGAAAACCACAACCCTCAACTAAGACCTGAGTCTTTTTGTGCATTCAACATTTCATTACATGCACTTAACAAACCTGCGATTAATCAATTAGGCTCACCTAGTCTGTGGGTCCTCAATGAATATAGTGCTGATGCTCTTTCTTTATCTCCAGAACTTATTAATAGAGACCAACATTGCTTTCAGATTAATCAAAGTAAGTGGCAGCAAAGTAATGATGAGATCACGATTACAATCAATGAAATTACCAAGGCTTTTTTCCAACGAATGTCCAATAAAATAGTTGGTCAAGTACAGCTTAAACTGCCCAGACGATTTCATCATGAAATGAATCTAGATCATGATGGTAAACATAAATGGATGGCTGTTGCACCATCTGCAGAAGTCATCGTCAACTTAGAACAGCCAAACTTATCTTTTAGAGGACAAGCCTACCATGACTCAAATTGGGGAGATGAACCCTTAGAGAATGCATTTAAGTCATGGACATGGAGTAGAGCTGAGTTGAGTGAGGGTACTTGTGTCTTGTATGACATTCACGAGCATGAAAAAAATGAAAACCCAAGAGCCCTCTTCTTTTCTCATCAAGGTACTGTAGAAGAGTTGAATCAGAACCTTGTATCGAGTTGTTTACCCAGTGGTTTTTGGGGAGTTCAACGTCCTAACCGAGCAGATCAGAGTGGCTTCGCTCATTTGCATAAATCTTTGGTTGATTCACCATTCTATACTAGAGATTTAGTAAATACTGAACTTATGGGAGAAAAGACTCTAGCAATGTATGAATCACTTGATTTACATCGTTTCAAACAGCCCTGGGTACGTTTTTTATTGCCTTTTCGGATTCGGAGATGGTGATGCATCATCAATTGAACTCGGAAGTCACTATATTGACTTGTTTCACTTATAAGTCAGTTTGGCAAAAATGGCAGGGATTTAGAAATATGGGACTTGTACCTCCCTTACTCAAGAATTCTAAAAACCTTAAGTTTTTTAAAGTACTGGGTAGTGGCGCTGGCGATGGGTTTCGTAAATGGCCAAATTGGGGACAGTATTTTTTATTGACTGTATGGTCTAGCCTTGATGCAGCCCAAGAGTTTTTTCATAAAGACAGTACAGCACCTAGTTTACTTAGAGTTAGGAAACATCGTAGCAGTGAATGGTCATTAGTTTTAGAGCCTTATCAAAGTTTCGGGGCTTGGGATAAGCAAAATCCATTTAACAACCACCAACAAAAAAAACTTGATACTTCCTTGGTGGTTTTAACAAGAGCACAAATCAAGTTCTCAATGCTGTGGAGATTTTGGCGGGATGTGCCAGAAATTAGCAGTTCAATGACTCTATTCCCAGAATGTCATTTCGCAGTAGGTGTCGGAGAACTGCCGCTCATACAGCAGGCAACCATTTCGATATGGACCAGTGAAAGTGCAATGAAAGATTTTGCATATAAGAATGCTGAGCATCGTGAAGTTGTGAAAAAAACGAGACAACTCCAATGGTATTCAGAAGAACTCTTTGCCCGTTTCAATTTACTAAGCTATTGGGGAGACCTACCTGAATCACTTCACTCGAGATTTAAGTAATTTACTTTGACCTAAAGCTCTGATTTTGCGGCTAGTTTTTTTAATTTGCTTCTTGATCTGTACCAGCGTAGTTCATATTCTCCTAAAAATAAACCAAAGGGGTGCTCATGATCTCTAAAGTGGTGCACTTTATGGGCATTTTTTAGTCTACGCATATAGGCAAACTTGGAGAGAAACCTAACCGGTAGTCTTTCATGAATAAAACCATCGTGAACCACAAAATAGGCAATGCCGAAACTGGTCATGCCGAAACCTGCAGCTGCGCAAGAATAAGAGAATGTAGAGGCACGCGCTTCGAAGCCATATATGATTAAGAACATGGCTAGAAGAGCATGGAAAACCGAAAATATATCATTGAATTCCAAATAGCCTTGTCGGGGTCGATGATGTGATTTATGGGTGATCCACCATGGACCATGCCATAATACGCCGCGCAAAAACATGGCCCAAAACTCCATAAAAATCGCCATCGAAAGCCAAATACCCCAGAAGTAATATTCAGACCACATGTATGTTTACCTTATCCTTTATTGTGTAGTCTTTAGCAAATTGATCAGATTGAACCCAAGCGATGAGCAACATGTGTGGGATAGTCAAAGTGGCTAAGCCAATAAAAATTGACTGATAAGCGAGGTCATTCAATGTTGAGTTTACCGAGCCTAAATAATAAGCCAAAGTTGCTACGAGCACACAGGTTGCCGATGTGATGACGGTGACCATCTTCAAAGCAGAGTTTTTTTCATGACTACTGAGTTGTCTCCATTCTTCCAAAAGATGTTTTGGACTATGTAAAAAACAGAAGTAGATTAGGAAGTACCACATAGGTTCAAAAATAATAGCGGCACAAAACAAAACAATGAGTTCGATCCATAGTTTAGAACTCAAATTGCTCTTATTAGGGAGCATCAGAGCCATACCAAGGGCAACAGAGGACTGTAAAGCAGTGACTAACCAAGGTGGGCTATGATTAAAAGTGATCACTTGGAATAGCTCATCAACTCGAACGTGGTGGAACAGAGCTGGGGCACCCAAGATGATACATCCATAAGCTAATCCTTGATAGGGTAATTCGTTACGCCAATCACGACCGAAATGTACAATTGAGTAGAGCAGAAAGCAAGCTAGAGAGAATACCGGAAGATACATCCACACCCCGAGTGCAAAGAGTGAAATTAATAGGTAAACTGCGTGAAACTTGATAGCGCCCCATTG
>NYTD01000179.1 GCA_002683315.1 Deltaproteobacteria bacterium
GTAGAAACAAAATTTTATAAAGACATCCATCGTATATTGACAGATGATGGCATTGTGGTCTCTCAAGGAGAAAGTCCTTTTTATCTCAATCATCTTCAAAAACATCTTGCAACGATTATACATGACATCTTTCCCATTACGCGATTCTACAACTTCCATAATTTCAGCTATCCGGGAGGATTGTGGTCCTTTGCATTTTCTTCAAAAAAATGGCACCCCATTCGCGACATGCAGATCAAGCGAATCCAAGAAAGTCATTTGGAGTTTCAATATTACAACGAGGACATTCACAAAGCAGCCTTTGCACTTCCAAACTACCAAAAAAAGGCTCTCAAAGGGTTGCTTCAAGATGGCTAGGGAGCTCCAAAGGTTTCTTCTAAGTGGATATCTGTAGCCTCATCTACCGCGATGATACCATTGGCAAGCTGCTCGATTTGAAAATCGAAAGGAAGCTCCAAAATAAGAGAAAGATAATTCCACGATGCGGTCATTCGCGTAGTGGTTCCATCTTCGTTTTCATGAAATAAATCGACACTAAACGAAAGTTCAAGGCAATTCCCCCCTTCCCCATCATCATCTGAACAACCATACTTTTCAATCCAAGAACGAGCTACAATCGCTCTGCGCCCTGAATCAGTTGTCGTCCAACGATAATTTTTCTTGAGCACATATGGTATCCGAACCCCCAATCGCTCTTGAATCGTATCATTGTCCGTGTACATAACAGCAGGGATCTCATGTGCACCACTGGAAACAAACTCTTCGCCATCACCTTGTACAATATCTCGCTCGTATCGCTCGTATTTATTGGGTGCATGCCAGCGCTGATCTGTTTCAATCATAACAGCCGCATGCTGGTCGATCGAAAATAGAGAATTTCGAGTGATGGAAGCACCAGCCATTTGATCAAGAGGAATGCGTGTAGGGTATACAATTCCTTCCAAAACCTCTGCATCGAGTGGCGCAAGAACATAACCTTCATTTTGGGCCTTATCCGTTTGACCTTCATCGGCAAGCCAAACAGCCATATTGGTCATTCCCTCCGAAACGAGCTCAGGCTCATTCCAATGGGTATACAAATAACGAGTAAGACCTTCTAGATCTTCGGGAGCAGGATCTCTGGGAGCTGCACAAGCAAAAAAATAAAACAACATAATATTTAAAATACTCTAAAAATAAGATGCTGTCTATCTTTACTCATACAAATCAAGGTTTGCAGCTATCATTTTCGATCGTTTCAGCTTCAAAGTCGGTGTGCGAAAAGCATGTTCATCCACTTCTTTTTGAAACAATATTCGATACTTTTTTATTTGGGCAAAACGAGGAAGATTTTGATTTACGTGCGCGATTCGAAGAGAAACAACAGACATAAAATTATCATCTTGCGAATCTTCAACAATAACCAATGCACACAGATACGGTTGCCCATTACCCATCAAAACAACGTCATCAATACCATCACCCACCAATTGTTTGATGATTGGTTGTGGGGCAATATTTTTTCCACCCGACGTGATGATTACATCTTTTTTGCGTCCTGTAATCCACAAATAGCCTTCATCATCGATACGCCCAAGATCTCCCGTTCTAAAAAAGCCATCCTCTGTAAAACAAGAAGAATGATCTTGCTTCCAATATCCATCAAAAACACCCGGACCACGAACAAGAATCTCTCCATCCTCTGCAAGAGTAATCTCTGTGCTTCCAAATGCTCGCCCCACACTACCCAGACGAATTGCATCATGAGGATTCAAGGTTGCTGGAGCACATGTCTCACTTAAACCCCACCCTTCTTGAACCATTACACCCAGTGCAGAAAACCACCGTGCAATGTCAGGGTTTAGCGGAGCCCCGCCACAATAAATTGTTTCTAGTGCTCCCCCCATACCCTCGTAGATTTTCTCATATACTATTTTTTTTGCCAGTACTCTTTGCCATCGAATGCGACGTCTCGTACTTGATTTCATTGCTACAAGACTAGCCCAACGAACAATTAAAGCAGATTTTTCTCCTCGCTCCTGTGCTTTCTTTTCTACTTGTTCGACCATTTTTTCCAGCATCCGCGGCACAGCCACCAAAATTGTGGGTCGAACAACAGCAAACTGTGTCCCCAAATCTGATAGTGAACAGAAATATCCTTGGATATCTTCTAACAATCCACGATACAAAGCGATTCTTTGTAGGGAATGTGCAAGGGGAAGACACACGAAAGAACGATGATTGCCTTGAAGAGGAGAAAAAGAAACCATCGAACGAATATTATAGACTAGTTTTTTATGCGTGAGGGGAACACCTTTGCTAACACCTGTCGTTCCTGACGTATACACAATACACGCAATATCATCCTCTTGAACCAAAGAAACCTGTTGCATAAAAAAGTCATTATCAGGCTGTGCCGGAAGCAGTGGGATTACACGATCACATTCCACAAAACTCAAAACGTGCATGATATCCCAATTATCTTCAATTACACTTTCCAAGTGTAGATACATCTCTTCATCTTCGAGCACCAAAACCGTTGCCTCGCTATCTTTCAATTGCGCGTCTATTTCCTTGGGGGTCAATGTTGGATATATTCCTACGCTGATGGCTCCCAATGATTGAATAGACAAGTCGAGAATTGCCCATTCTTTACTCGTTTGTGCGCAAATTGCGACTACTGATCCTTTGCGAACCCCCAGTGAATGTAATCGTTGAACTGTTCCACAAACAGCTTCATATGCTTCTTTTTTCGTATAAGAAGTCCATATGTTGTCTTCAAACTGATGAAAAAAAGGAACCTGCGCATCTTTGTTCATACAATGTACGAATAGTGCTGGAATCGTCGGCATCTAAACTCCTCAATCCTCTCATCTATAGCACCCTATGAGTCAAAAATCATGTACATCTTTTTTGTTTCCCAAACTATGTGAGGTCTTTTTTTGACCGCCATCAATGTATTGTTATTTCTTGTCCAGTCAATAGGTTATATTGGCTTGAGGATATCAAGCATTGGATTTTTTATGATGCATGGACGAACAAGCATTTTCTGTTCATATGTTCAGAACAACAGATGTTACTGCAAACCGGAGCAATCATGATCGTTATGGGTATAGATCCAGGATCCCGTGCCACAGGATACGCGCTTATCACGAAAAAAGGAGGACGCTTTCAACTTATTGAAGCCGGTGTCATCAAAACAAATACAAAAAAAACCATTCCAGAGCGTCTGCTCGAAATACATACAGGGCTTCAAGAAATTATATCCGAGCACAAACCATCAACAATTGGAATAGAGACTGTTTTTTACCATCATTCTTCCGAGGCTATTGTGCGTCTGAGTCAAGCTCGAGGAGTTGCACTCTTGGCTTGTGCACAAGCTGGAATTCCAGCAGAACCATACAACCCTACAACCATAAAAAAAAGTGTCGGAGGTCATGGTAAAGCAACCAAAAAAGAGATGATTCGACTTGTCTCTCGACTACTTGGCTTAAAAAAAGATCTCACTTCTGATGCTGCCGATGCCACAGCCATCGCCATAACTCACCTCATGCATTCATCCTTCAAAAGGAAACTTCGATGATTTCACTACTAAGAGGCAAAGCCGCTTTTCTTCATGCAGACAGCATTACACTTGATGTCAATGGTGTCGGTTACCTTGTTCATATCAGTAAAATGGAACTCCCAGAAATTATTCTTGACCAAGAATACACACTTCAAATATCAACCATTGTTCGAGAAGATGCCATCACACTATTTGGCTTTCAAACATCCGAACAGCGAGAAGTTTTCGATATACTTCGCTCTGTAAATAAAGTCGGACCAAAACTAGCAATGGGCATTTTGGGCTCCATCTCTGTCCCTGATTTGGCTTCCGCTGTGCAAAGTAAAAATACAGTGACCCTATCCAAAATCCCTGGAATCGGAAAAAAAACAGCAGAACGTATGTGTCTCGAGCTCAAAAACAAACTCTCTGGACTAGCTATTACCATTCCTACAACTGCTGGAGGCCTCCCCATGCCAGAACGTAAAAAACCAGATCCACTCCAATTGGCTCTTGCACAACTTGATTATCGAAAATCTGAAATCGATGTGGTTCTGTCTTCAGGGGCTGTTCCAAGTATGGAAGAAGCCAGTATTGAAGAACGATTACGTGCCGCATTATCCTTCCTTGCAAAACAACCCTAAATATCTGGAGATATCATGACCCGTATTGTCGACCCCAGTGACCATCAAGCAGAAGATCCCGCTCTCCGTCCTAAAAACCTAGACGAATATGTCGGACAGAAAAATGTTGTAGACAATCTTCGAGTATACATACGTGCAGCAAAAGCCAGAGGAGAGGCCATGGATCATGTTCTTTTGGCCGGGCCTCCTGGGTTGGGAAAAACTTCTCTTGCATACATTATCGCAGAAGAACTTGGTGTAGACATCCGTCCTACCTCTGGCCCAATTATTGAAAGAGGTGGAGATCTCGCAGCCATTCTAAACTCCCTCCAGCCCAGAGAAGTATTGTTTATCGACGAAATCCATCGTCTAAATCGAGCTGTCGAAGAGGTTTTGTATCCCGCTGTAGAAGATTTCCGCATTGATGTCATGCTGGGACAAGGACCTGGAGCACAATCTGTCAGTCTTCCTCTTCCTCCATTTACATTGATTGGAGCAACAACACGATCCGGCCTTCTCACCAGACCACTACGCGATCGTTTTCAGATCCAATTTACGATGGAATTTTATGAGCCAGATGAGCTTGCACAAATCGTAATAAAAAGTGCGCAGAGACTAAATATTGAACTTACTGAGGAAGCGGCCAAAGAACTATCGCATCGCTCTCGTGGAACCCCTCGTGTTGCCAATCGACTTTTGCGACGAGCCAGAGACTTCGCACAAGTAGAAGGCAACGGAATCATTGATCTTGATATCGTTCAGCTCGCACTAAGTCGATTGGGCATTGATGCTCTTGGTCTGGACGGTATGGACAGACGGATCCTTGATACAATCGCCAACAAATTCGATGGAGGACCTGTAGGAATAGACAATCTATCCACCGCTATTGGAGAAGAAGCCAATACCATTGAAGATGTATATGAACCATACCTCATCATGCGTGGATTTGTTCAACGTACACGCACAGGAAGAGTCTTGACGAGAAGAGGAAAAGAACACTTGGGCATTATCGAATCTGCAGGACCACTATTCGATTAGTTGGTTTTGCTCGGCGACATCCAAAAGCCACTCTTCCATCCATGTTCCAGCAACACCAGCGTTTTCTGGACCTCCTTGCGGAACATCCAAAACCACTACGCCCAACGACTCTGGCATAATACGATCATACCAGTGCCACATATTCCAAAGGGCGTCTTCTTGGGAAGAAGGATCTCCAATGCACCCAAACTCAGCATGAAAAACCTCTTCTAAACCATCCTCTTGAGCCCACTCTTGGAGCGTATCAATATATCGATCCCACGATTCATAGGGCTGATCACAACCCAAAACAGCCAGACCAAGTGTATCATATCCTCGAAAATCATAGCGATATAGCAATTCCTCCCAGTTTGGCTCCAAAAACTCTTCTCCATAAACCTGCCAAACCAATCTTCCAGAATAGGAAGTAAAGTCTTCTTTTGCTTGTTGCATAAAATCATTGATTGGTTCAAGACCAAAATATTTGCTCGGTTCTGTGATCGGAGCGACGAAATCAACCTTATATCTCTGTGACATATCGGAGAGTTGCGTGAGATATGGATGTACCTCTTCCAAAAAAGTATCAATAACCGCATCATCAAAAACGGTTAATCTTGGAGGACCTTGGATTTCAAAATTGTTGAGTTCCCCCCACTGATCGCGATCATAAAAGTGTGGTTCAATGGAAAGATAGACATACAAACCTTCACTTTTCACAGCATGTAACAATCGTCCTACTTGACATACATGATCCTCAAAACTTGCAATATCACGCCCAAATATCGTGTATGGATACTGAATTTGCCCTTGTTCGTTGTATGGAATGGTAAACAAGATTCCAATCGTATTGAGAGGAAGAGATTCATAGTCTGGATATGCGTACAACTCTTCGTATGATGGACTTAAGCTAAATGTTTTTACCCCCAGCATAAACGAATCAAGAGTATCCCAACTCTCTATGTCAGGTGCAGTAGAACATTCTTCTACGACCTCTTCTTCTATTTGCGGCTCATGTGTGTAGTCATAATTTTGCGGTACACAAGAAAATAAAAAAATCATACATACTCCTACCTCATGCTCTTCTTGTATCTCAAAATAAAACAAAACCACAAATGAGTAGTTGATCCAAATCGCAGTATTTTACATTGACAAAGGAAAAGATAGAGCTAGCCGTAATATGTGATATATTTATTTTTGAACGCTATGAGGGCACGATGATTTCATTTTTAATTTTTGCATGCACCACTTCTAATCTAGATTACTCAACAGCTCTTCCAGGGCAAACTCAAGAACCATGTACTCCTTCTGAGCCAGGATCTTATGCTCGAAACACACCAGATAAGCTTGTAGGAGTAAAAATATTCACTATGGAAGAGGATCTCCAATCCATTCGTTCTGCGGATGAAATCAAAAGCCTTGGCCTTAACACAGCAAGCATCAGCTTTGCAATTCCATATGATGAGCAAGGAAATATCCGCTATCCGTTCAATCCATACGGAGAGAAGTACAGCAGTGTAGACGATACCCTTTGTCGTATCGGAAATCTCGTGCATGAAATGAAGTCGGCAGGACTGAGTGTATATTTATCTGGAGAACCACATTACTACAATCCGACAGATGGAGAACCTCCTCCAGCATTAACAGAATTTGAAGATTCCGCGGTCATCGAAAATTTCCAGTCTCAGGTCATACCAGTCATGAATGAACTTGCCAAAATGGCTGAGAAATACCATGTAGAATATGTTGCTCCTATTTCCGAGCCTGACAAGTATTTGGGCGCAGCGGCATCCAATACTCTCATGCAAGAGATCTTACCCTCCTTCTCTGATTTTCAAGGAAAAAAAGTCTGGCAAGTATACGGAGAAGCCTTCTATGAGCTTGATGTAGAGAGCTATCGTTTCTCATTTGCTGGTTATGACACACTTGGCTATGCCGTACTTGGGTGCGATAGTCCACGATATGATTGGGATAATTACATCAACACACTTTGGACTTGGGCTCAAGAAGATAATGTCTCCGAAGCATTTCATGCCGAATTTGGATGTGTAATGCAGCCAAGCAACCAAACAGAAGCGCTGTCCAATCTCCAATATTGGTACGATATGACTTCCTCATACAGTAAAGGTGTTGTGGTTCTTGATAATCCAAAATCCATCCCCAACTCCCAAACTTTTACAGGTACGTGGGTGGAAGAATGGTTGGTATCTATTGCACAATAAAACCATTTTGATCAATCAAAATATAGAACCATAATGCGAGTTATACATACAACTCGCATTTATCTTTTTGGAACCATTCGACATTGATAAAATGGCACGCTAATAGAAGGTTGAACCATTTTCACAAGGAATGTCCGAATATGAATAATCCTACCATCATTTATACAAAAACCGATGAAGCTCCCGCTCTTGCGACGCATTCTCTTTTGCCTATTATTCGTGCTTTTACATGTAGCTCTGATATCAAAATCGTCCTAAAAGACATATCTCTTGCAGGACGGATCCTTTCACAGTTTCCAGAATATCTCAATCCTGATCAAATCGTTGAAGATGCACTTGCTGATCTTGGAGAAAAAACGCAAGATCCGACAACAAATATTATAAAGCTTCCCAATATCTCTGCCTCTCTTCCACAGATGCTTGCCGCTATTGAAGAGCTTCAATCTCAAGGATATGCGCTACCAGATTATCCTGAAAGTCCGCAAACAGATGAAGAGAAGTCGATTAAAGCACGATACGACAAAACAAAAGGAAGTGCTGTAAACCCAGTTCTCCGTGAGGGTAATTCTGATCGCCGCGCTCCCAATGCGGTAAAAAAATATGCACAGAGTAATCCACATAGAATGGGTGCATGGACTGCAGATTCTCTTTCTCATGTTGCCAGTATGGATGAAGGAGACTTCTTCGGTTCCGAAAAATCGACAACAATATCTCGTGCTACATCCGCTTCGATCGTCTTAACTGACGCACAAGGAAATGCAGCAACCCTCAAAGAAGGTATCAATCTTTTGGAAGGAGAGATCATCGATGCTTCCTTTATGAGTCGTACAAAACTCCGTGCGTTTTTTGCTGCACAAATTCAAGAGGCAAAGGAAAGCGGTATTCTCCTCTCTGTTCATCTCAAAGCAACCATGATGAAAGTATCAGACCCCATCATTTTTGGTCATATCGTAGAGATTTTCTATAAAGATGTCTTTGCAAAATATGCAGAACTGGTGGATCGTCTTGGTATCAATTCCAATAACGGGATCGCGGACTTCTATAATAAAATAGAAGGACTTCCTCAAGCAGAGCGAGAAGCTATCGAAGCCGATATCTTGGCTGTGTACGAAAATTCTCCCGATCTTGCAATGGTCGATTCAGACAAAGGTATCACCAATCTTCATGTTCCCAATAATGTTATCATTGATGCTTCCATGCCAGCAGCAATACGTACATCTGGAAAAATGTGGAACAGCGAAGGAAAAACACAAGATACCAAATTCATTATTCCCGACCGTTCCTATGCTAGCTTGTATCAGGTTGTTATTGACTTTTGTAAAAAGCATGGCGCCTTTGATGTTACCAAGATGGGCAGTGTTTCCAATGTTGGCCTAATGGCCAAAAAAGCAGAAGAGTATGGTTCACATGATAAAACCTTCCTAATCCCTCATGCTGGAAGTATTTCTGTTGTTGATACAGATGGAAACACTCTTCTATCTCACGAGGTCGAAACAGGAGACATCTGGAGAATGTGTCAAGTTAAAGATGATCCGATTCGCGATTGGGTCAAACTTGGAGTCACAAGAGCCAAAGCAGTTGGTTCTGCCGTTTTTTGGCTTGACGAGAATCGCGCACACGATGCTGAGTTGATTAAAAAAGTACATGTATACCTTCAAGAACACGATACAACAGGTCTTGATATTTCCATCCGCTCTGTATCTGATGCAACAGCATACACACTTGAGAGAGTGAAAGCTGGTTTGGATACTGTCTCTGTGACTGGGAACGTTCTACGCGATTATCTCACCGATCTATTCCCAATCCTTGAATTAGGAACCAGCGCAAAGATGCTCTCCATCGTCCCACTTATGAAAGGAGGAGGACTCTTCGAAACAGGTGCCGGAGGGTCTGCTCCCAAACACGTACAGCAGTTTACTGCGGAAAATCACCTCCGTTGGGATTCTCTTGGTGAATTTTTGGCTATTGCTGTATCATTGGAGCACCTATCCAAGGTACACAATCACGAAGCTGCAGCACTTCTTTCAGAAACACTTGATGAAGCTACAACAAGACTTCTCAAAGAAAGAAAATCCCCATCTCGAAAAGTCAACGAATTAGACAATCGAGGAAGTCATTTCTATCTTGCGCTTTTCTGGGCCGAAGCACTTTCAGAGCAACATGAAGATGCGAATCTCAAGGCGTATTTCTCTCCTGTCGCCAAAAAACTTCGTGAAAAAGAAGACATCATTGTCTCAGAGCTAAATCAAGCACAAGGAGTGCCCATGGATGTTGCGGGATACTACAACCCAAGTGATGATCTTTGTACACAAGCCATGCGTCCAAGTGAAACACTCAACAAGATTCTCGATACTTTCTCAGAGTAGCTCTTTATATCATTGTGGTCTTTGCGCGTGTTTCTTGTAATCTCATTGGCTTGTACAAATCACGCGCAAGATCCAATTGAAATTTATGCAGCGGTAAGCGTTGCTCCTGTACTGGAGAAAGTTATTTCATCTTCCTCCAGTACAGAAGTATACCGAATCAACTCCGCGAGTTCTTCTCTTCTTGCTCAACAGATCAAACAAGGAGCAAAAGCAGACATATTTGCCAGTGCTTCTGTGGAATGGGTTCATTTTCTAGAATCCACTGTCATCCATAAATGGGAAGGATTGACAAATAAACTGGTGTTAATAAAGAATAAAGAATACTCGGGGAGCTGTTCTTTTGATGATAAAACCCCACTCAGCATTGCAGATTGGACACATGTTCCTGCTGGAATATATGCCAAAAAAGCACTTGAACAGCTAAGTATGTTTGAGCAAAAGAAGCCATATATGGTTCCATCTTTGAATGCACATGCAGCGCTTGCTTACGTCGTCAGTGAAAACATCCCTTGTGGAATTGTATATCGCAGTGATGCACAAATCAGTAATGAGGTTGATATCGTTCCTTCGGAGCTTGACTCTATCACAATGGATATCCGATACTCCATTGCTACTCTGAGCGATAATGCGGCGGCCCTAGAACTTTGGAACCTAATCAAAGACCCAAAAAACAAATCTATTTATGAGGATTTCGGATTGTACTATCGAGACACAGAACCATGAACTCCTTTTGGTCTATTCTCTCGCTTTCGATCTATACCGCTATTTTTTCAACACTACTTATCCTTCCTTTTTCGATCGCCGCAGCATGGCTTTTGGCTCGAAAGAAATTTGTTGGAAAAAGCTTCTTAGAAGCGACGATACAACTCCCTCTTATTCTTCCTCCTGTCGTAACCGGATATTTTTTGCTGTTTGTATTGGGTCCCAAAGGAACCATCGGCCAGTATTTTAACGCGATTCATATCCAAATTGCATTTACATGGTTCGCCACTGTTTTGGCATCCGCTGTTGTTAGTCTTCCACTTGTAGTACGAACCATTCGAGTAGCCATTAGCAGTGTGGATCCCAGATTGGAAGAGACCGCCAGAACGTTGGGTGCCTCTGAATGGCACATCTTTCGCTCCATCACACTTCCTCTAGCATACCAAGGGGTTATCGCTGGCTCTATTCTGGCTTTTGCTCGTTCTTTGGGAGAGTTTGGTGCCACCATTGTTTTTGCCGGTAATATACCAAATCAAAGCCAAACAATTCCTCTTGCCATCTTTCAATACATCAACCAACCGGGCGGAATAGAAAAAGCACAACCTCTTGTTATTGCTGCCATTCTATTTTCTTATCTGAGTATGTTTATCAGTGAATGGGCTCTTCGAAAGGTGGACCATGTTGAACATTGATATTCAAAAACGAAGAGGAAATTTTACGGTACGGATTCAGCATGTATTTTCGAATTCGTGCGTTGGAATTGTTGGACCATCAGGTTCAGGCAAAAGCACGCTCTTGCACATCATCGCTGGTCTTATATCTCCTGATGAAGGTTCCATACAGCTTCAAAAGAAAATCCTCTTTGATAGCAAAACCCATATAACTCCTCAACAACGACACATCGGATATGTTCGGCAAGAACCTCTTCTATTTCCGCATATGTCTGTTCTTCAAAACCTTCTATTTGCACAAAAAAACACCCAAAACAATTCCCCTCTCTGGAGTCTTTCAAAGGTAATAGAGATGTTCTCCTTACATTCTATTCAGGATCGAATACCGTCATCATTATCTGGAGGAGAAAAGCAAAAAGTAGCACTTGCTCGTGCTATTATTGCATCTCCTCAATTATTGCTGCTTGATGAACCAATGGCCTCTCTAGATGATTCTACAGCGGACACTTTTCTTGAACACCTTATCACCATCAAGGCGTATATCCCAATGCTGTATGTTTCGCACAATACACAAAGAATACGATATCTATGTGACAACATCCTGTATATGAATAATGGAATACTCGTTCCTTCATCAGAGAAAAAAATATGAATACCGTTTTCCTTTTGATACTTTCCTGTCAAAATCCACAGCGAAAAAAATGCTTTGATACGTGTGATAAGCAGCATAAACCTCTCCCTTCAATAGAGGAAATCCCAAACTACTGTGTACAAAAACTCAAAGAGAAAAACAATAAAGAGAAACAAACCCAAAAAGAATGTATAAAAGAGAGAACAATTGAAATTCTACAATACGATAAGAAATGGGTCGGATGCCTTGCAGATTGTGAACGAAAATATCCATAACACTTCTGTTTTCAAATCCCATTTCAGGTTTGGCATACTCACCTTGCGATAAAACGGTATCCGACTAAAGCAAAATACTCTCTATTCCCGAACTTCGAACAAAGAGATTGGTTGAGGGACTCTTTTCCTCAACTTTTTTAATGAATGGGACGATATCGGTGTTGGGAAAGCCAAATATCTGAATACTTGCAGACGGAGTATTTCGAAGCGCAATCCAAAACTCATCCTTAGACACATGGATCTTTGTCAATTTTGGCATTCGACCAAGGGTGATAATATCATGCAAATACTCTTCGGCAAGAGAATAGTGTGCCGGCTCCGCAATCATCGTCAATAACCGTATTGAGAGTTGATGACGATGCGCCAGTTGTAATGCCAATAATAAAGCCAAGTCAAGATTCCCCTCTTGTTGAGCTACTTCTATCTCCCAATGTGGTTCTTGTGCTCGAACCCACACGTTGATGACACTATTGGACGTTATTTCTATGGAAGATACACTGGTCAGAATCATTCCCATATTCGCATCTCGAGCAGACGATACAATCTGATCTAGCCCCTGAGAGGTGTCTTTGGTATTAACAAACAAAATATTGGGACGAAAAAAAGCTCCTTTCAACACTTCAATAGCTGTAACCAGTCCCATGTTGTGGTCTTCACTAGAAATAGATGTACACGAACAAAAGAGCTTTTGCTTTCGAATCATCCCCTGAAGTTCATGCACCTTTTCCATCCCTTCTCCCACATTCAAGAGCTTGATGGAACCATGAGGCGCAGCCAAATCAATGGCCAATAAACGCAATGATTCATACCAATCTCCATCATGTGTAACAATCATAGGATGAGGAACCCATGCTCGAGCTTCCGCTCGCGGAAGCTCTACCGCCTCGCGAGCCACCCATTGGGCAAGTGCCACAAACAAATTTCCACGAACATCACCTTGCGCATCGACACCTCGTTTGGTCATCAAAGCATAGGAAAGCAACATCAATCCAAGCGCAACAATCGACAAAGAAGGATTGATGATCAACATCGCAAACAATGCACCAAAAGAGCCCAAAGCTGGAATCCATAGTGACAGTCGTAATCGAGGACGAAATGAGATTAATCCCATACCTTGCTCAATCAAGACTACTCCGTTCACAGCTGCATAGGTCGTCAAAAAACAAATGGTGATCACAGGAGCCAACGCATTGAGATCGCGAAACAACAAAGAGATCAATACAAGCCCTCCCGTAAACAAGACCGCATTTTGTGGCTCCCCTTTTTTATTCTGTACTCGTAAAAATCCAGAAAATGGAATCAAGCCATCTTTCGCCAACGCTTGTAGGATACGCGGTGCCCCAACCATCGTCACCAAAGCCAATGACGATATCGCACATAAAATAGCCAGCTCAACCAACCAACTCCAAGCAGATTGCTCCACCAAAATATAATTGTTGCTCTGAAGCTCATTCATCGGAGCCATCTGAACCAAAACCCATGCCAACCACAAATAAATCACAGCACTGATCAATACAGCAAAAATCGTACCCTTTGGAATATTTTTCCGTGGGTCTATGAGCTCACCAGACATATTCGCACCGGCCATAATCCCCGTTACCGCAGGAAAAAAAACAGCAAACGTTGCCCAAAATCCTCGGTATCCTCCGCCAACACTGGAAAACTCTCCATACCACTGAATCGGGTTGGGATTATCTCTCCAAGGTCCAAACCCCATACAAAACAGACTTAATATTGTAATCACCAGTACTACATACTGAACACGACTGGCCCATTTCGTACTGTACAAAGCAATCCCAAAGATAACGATAAACGTAGCCAAATCAATGATCAAAGGATCTTGCATTCCAAAAACAAATTGGTACCCTTCACGAAATCCAAACAGATACATCGTAATCGCCAAGGTTTGCGCAAGATACAAAGCCACCCCAATACTCGCACCAGCCTCAAGTCCCAAAGAACGAGAAATGATCGCATACGCACCACCTGCATGCAAGCGCGTATTGGTCGCTATTGAAGACAAAGACAAAGCAGTGCACAATGCAATCCCAATACTGAGTAAAATAACGAACCAGGCCCCCAAAAGGCCAGCGTTACCAACAACCCAACCTTGACGCAAATACATAATGACGCCAAGAATACTGATAATTGTAGGAACAAATACCCCACTCCATGTACCATAGCGATTGTTTTGCATCACATACTCTTCCAATATATTTACACGTAAAGAGTATCATACATTTCTCATCAAAGATATGAAAGCACATGAAAATAATAAAACTCTATTGGTACTTCCTCAATAATGAATCATATGAATCTGGAAGAACAATACCCGTACCAAAACGCGTTATCATCCACTTCATATGAAGTCGGACATTGCGTATCTGCATAATTGATCACATCATAATACGAATCAACAATCTCTCGACTATGATAGGATCGCATCTGGGTGATAACCTCATTTACCTCTTCTTCCATAGCAGTACTATCCGAAAAAGAAGATATTTGCGAAGCCTCATATTCATAAGACACCGGCGTATCTACCTTTATATCTGATGGAATGGAGCATCCACCAAAGATCAAAATCATTTTTTCTCCGCTATCTTCAAAATATGTACTACACCAAAGAACATTATGATTTGATGGAACTTTTAAATAAAGGCATCCTAATTGTTCACAAAAAAATTGCCGGAGAGGCGATCTCACCAAAAACAACAGCTGTTTGACTGTACTTCTTCTTTTGGTTCAATGCTGTCTCTCGATCGATACCCAGAACCAAAAAAGAAGCCTCTGGTATCCAAGCATCACAATGTGGAATGCCCCACCCCTCCCAAAAACAATTCCCCGTATCATGTATTTCCTCTCGTAGTCTCTGATTGTATTCTTGATTATACTTGGGCGTATATTGAGAGAATGGATTTTCTGCTGTAATAAACATCCAGCTCTGGATTGATAAGGAAAGCAATTCTTTGTCTAATTCTTTATGAGTTCGTCCCCACTGAATCGCATATGGACCTGCACAATAGTGTGTCCGCTCATACCCTGTTGACAAAGAAGAAGAAAAAGACAACGGAGCAATAAACATCGTCTCCAAATATACTCCATTCCAAAACCCGTACGAAACCACCCATGATCCCGAAGAAAAGGAATGATGTACATCAATTGGAATACTGCCACCATACATCAAAATTCCAAACCGATGCTTTGTTCCACATACTCTATACCATCCTTTTTTTTGCAAATTTTCTCTTTGCGTCACCCACGTTGGAATATATTTATGTGTCTGCTGTCTCATTGATTACGCACCCAAGCTACGAATTGTCGCGCAACAGAGATCTGAGGATCGATAGATGATACAAATTGAATTACGTCACAAACCCGAAGCCTTTTCTCAATGGCCATTTCCGTAGCACTTCCATATTTTTCTGCGATCACTTCGTGATCAAATGGAAAATATGATATGGATTTTTCAGCCATAGACGCACTTATCCACTGTAGAAGACTCTTGAGCTCTGCATCTCCACCAAAAACACCACATCCCCAATTGCCCGTAGCAATCACATCTGGTGTATCTTCCATACAAAACCCAGAATAACATTTATTGATATCACGAAGCATATGCGGAAGACTGTACTGATCTTGAGAAAAGGAACTTCGATAGTCTACCGCATCCATTGCGACAATGTGACTTTGAAGCATACCATCAACAGTTACGGTGGGATCGTGATATGGACCACCATTAGAAAAAGACCACCCATAACCTTTTGGTAGAGAAAATTGTTCGCAACCTTGGATAACAATCGTTTGCGTATCTTTCATGGCCGCGCAAAATAACCTTCCTACATTCAGTTCAGGACAAAGAACAAACATAATCTCTTCTTGTACACACCCATGTGACAAAGAAGCACCTCCTAAGTATCGATTGGCAAAATCTACACGAAACGCATCTTTTGCATCATCAATACTTGCTTTTAAAGGATGTACCACAAAGGGATGAAGTCTCTTTGTACACCCTCCCCAATCTTCCCAGGTCTTTGAAGATGATTGAAGTTGAAAGATTATCTTTCTATCCAATACATCTCCTGCTTCCCATCGCTTCTGCTGTCGAGAAAAATATTCAAAAAACATCGTGAGTTTCGCATCATATATTCGACTCGGTTCAATAAACATTCGATCCATATTGATGGATGGATACTCTCTCCACCGATGTGAATCCCTATCAAAAGAACAAAAAAAGGAATGAACCAAAATCCGCAACGCCTCTAACTGCGTCAATTCCATTCTTTCCACTTGCTGAAGTGGCTCAATAAGAGGCAGAGACTCTTTTGCCTGCTCCCACAAGAAAGGAACCACGTCACGAAAGTAGAGCGGATTACGAGATAAAAATTGCTCCAATCCAATAGGAGAACAAGGAAGTGCTACACGACTCTTCAACAAACGAGATAATCCTTGTATTGTTTCAGGAACTGAAGAGTGATGAAAGACATCTTGCTTTGGTAAAAAAACGGTCATTACTTTGCTCCTCTCAGCGTACAAGGCCAATTTTTTGTCTCTCCACCTGAAAAACCTTCTACAAGTTCCCAAGAGGATATTTTTTTATAAGATTTTTGTATTCGAATCTCTTTGA
>NYTD01000180.1 GCA_002683315.1 Deltaproteobacteria bacterium
AATCTTCTTGTCGTTCCTGTGTCGAATGGATTTTCACCATAATCCCAAAAGCCCAAGTCGGCAAAACCAAGAGCTCCATCTTCAAAATCAGAACCAGATTCAGAATAGCCATCACCATCGTTATCGGAAATAGACATGCTTGAATTCATACCTCTTTCTTTTACTGTAAATACACGCGCTCCTGCATTTTCAAGGTATTGAATAAGGTATTGATTCATTCCTTCTGGATTGTGAAAATCTTCTACCGTACCAAAATTGTTCCCTCTTTGCGTCGCAAATCGTCCTAAGTTTTCATTATAGATCCACCCGTGGCACTGAGATAAATAAATCGCTTTACCAGATAGAAAACCATCTGTTTTTCCTTCTATATCAACTCCAGTAGAAGCTTCTTTTTGTGGAGGAGGAACGATAGGAGGAAGAAGATTTTGTGTAGGAACCCACTGACCTCTATCATTGGTGGACCACAACATAATAGAAGAGGCACTAGATCCAGATAATCCTGCTGCTTCTTCCAATAATTCATCATACTCATCTGGGGAAGCCTGTGGTACTTCATAATGTTCAGGATTTGACCATGAAGAAAAGGAAAAAATAAGAAAATACATATGGAAGCCCTAATTGTTGATTCGAATTAATAAGAATATAAGATAAAGCGTGAATACAATCAAAATATGTGAGCAAAAATGAAAAATATCGGAATATTAACAGGGGGTGGTGATGCCCCTGGACTGAATGCTGTGATCCGAGCATTTGTAAAGTATGGTGCAGGAAAAAAAGGATGGAACATCTTTGGGATTGAAGAATCATTTAATGGTCTAATGTACCCCAATGACAAAGAAGTCACTCAACTCAAACCACAAGATTGCCAAGGCTTACTCATCAAAGGGGGGACAATCCTCGGAACAACAAATCGCGGAAATCCATTCAAAGAAGATGAACATGGAAATAGTCCGGCCAACACACTACAAGAAGAGTTTTCAAAATATAATTTGGATGGACTTATCGTTATTGGTGGAGATGGAACCCAAGCCATCGGATACAGACTCATGACCCAATACAGCATTCCTGTAATTGGTGTCCCTAAGACAATTGATAATGATTTGGGAGCGACTGATTTTACTTTTGGATTTTGGTCTGCCGTAGATGTTGCTACTGATGCTTTGGACAGACTCCATACAACAGCTGAAAGTCATGACCGGGTCATGATTCTTGAAGTTATGGGAAGAACTGCTGGTTGGATTGCACTATATGCGGGTGTCGCAGGTGGTGCTGACTGCATCGCGATACCAGAAATCCCATACGATCCTGAACACTTTGTCCAAAAGATCAAGCGTAGGAGAAAATTTGGTCGCCACTTTACCATCATCATAGTTGCTGAGGGAGCAAAACCAAAGGTAGAACATGATCTCCCCAAACATATCAAAGGCGCAGGACATACACTCGCTGCTCTACTTGAACAACGTATTGAGATTGAAAGTCGCGTGACGGTTCTTGGTCACATACAACGAGGAGGCTCTCCAATTGCGTTTGATCGTGTATTGGCAACCAGATATGGTGTTCATGCAGTGGAATTGGTTGATCAAGATAAATGGGGTCATCTTGTCTGTTTACGAGATGGAAAGATGACAGATGTGCATCTATCGGAAGTTGCTGGTGATACCCGAGAAGTCGATCCAAAACACGAACTCATTTCACAAGCGAAAGCCGTTGGGATTGAGTTTGGCGATCAATAGTCGACCAAAGAATATTCTGCCTCAATCTCAAAGATAGGCGACTGTATGTGCTGATCAGCGAGATGAACTTTTATATCATGAATCGCGTTCGCTCGTTTTAGAGCACGTGTAATATGACGTTCCACATGAGAAAAAGTATTGTTTCTCTCTGAAATATGTGCAGCAATAAGCTGCTGAAGACGAGGAGAAGCAATTTCTGCAAGAGCATCTTCTGCCTGTTGATTGGACAAATGCCCTTCCATCGAAGCTACTCGCTCCTTAACAGAGTATGCATAGGTACCTTCAAACAGCATCTTGGGATCGTGATTGAATTCAAGAGCCATGATAGATAAGGAACGCATTTTATTTAAGACTCTTGGGGTAATTGAGCCCAGATCAGTAAGAACACCACCATACATTCCTTTATGCTCAACACGATACGCTAACGTTTCAGGTGCATCGTGGGTAACTCCAAATGCTTCCACTACAAGATCTCCTATTTGAACAGTACCTCCACATGAAATAAACTCTATCGTTCTAGGAAGACATCTATCATCAGAGAATGCATAGGTTCCTTTACTCATATAAAATGGAACATTTCCATATTTATTTAGAGCCTTGTGTAGAATTTTACATGAACCGACATGATCTGAATGACCATGTGTAATAAACACGGCATCGATTTGTGAAAGAGAAAGACCATTCTCTTCCATTCTCTTTTTTATCTGCTTGGTGCTTAATCCACAATCAATCAGTACTCCATGATTTTTGGTTCCAAACCAATAACTGTTACCTGCAGAACCAGATCCCAAAACAGTAAACTTCAACATGTATATCTCCACCAAAAGACCAAAACAATTGATTCGAAAAAACTCATCAAGCAAATAAGACAATCACATACAAGATTGTACAATGTGAATTGAACAATACTCTACAATCATGAGCTATATCCACATCTATAAACCAGATTTATCATCAACGTTGTGCACCACAAACTCTATAGTAAAATAACTTTCTATATGTAAACTTTCATGAAAGTTAACAAAAGAGCTCTAAATACAGACAAATTATGACCGGAATTATTTGCTGTTATCCGAAACGATATCGCTATCCTTATTTATATCATCTTGATCAGATTTCTTATCAACAGCATCATTCTTATCATTATTAAGCTCTTTTAGATTAAAACTTGCATTGATCTCTAATGAATAATTGGTCAATATATGTTTCAGATCTTTATGCAGCTCCAACGCTTCAAGATACCCTCGAACTTCTTTCGCTACCATTCGCACAATTTCTGTTTTCGCCTTGTCTCCTGTCTCAAGTACAGAACCAAGAAGACTATCATCATCTCCCGTTTTTCGTAGTTTTCGAGCAATACTACGGAGAACACTCTTGTTACCTTCTTCTTTGTTTTCCTCTTTACTCATGCCTATCCATTGTTGATAAAATCATGGATCCAGAACTCGATGCAGCTCGTATTTTTGCCTTATTTTCTTGATTTCCTATTGCGAATGAGTACAAAATTCTTTCATTGCTCAATGCGATAAGATGTTGATCATTCATGGTTAAAGGAGCTGAAAACCCAGCATCTAGTGTTTCATGCTTGAATTCCCAAATCAAAGTACCATCTTCTTTATTGATCTGGTATATCGTTCCTTGTACAGATCCCACAATAATAGCATCACCAAACAAAATAGGTGTTGTCAGATTGGCATGTACATCCGAATTCCATTCCCAAAAAATTGCTCCACTATTGATATCAACAGATAACAACGAACCGTTACTCTGCGCGATATAGGCATTGTTCTCTTCCATCAATATCCCAGCAGCTCTTCCTGCATCCAATCTCCATAACTCCTTGCTAAGATCAAGATTATATGCGATCGTAGGACCTTCAAATCCAGATAGAATCACAATATCTTCTGATGCACAAGCTGGAGAAACAATATCTGGATAACGACCTTCTCCCATCCATACATTCGAAAGAACATCACCACTTGATAAATTTATCCTTTGAACTCCTCCATCTGAAAAACCGACATAAATTGAGTCTTTATGAAAAATTGGAGCAGCACCACCAAAAATATTCAACTCTCCTGCTCTTGAGATCTTGGCTTCATATTGATGCCTCCAAAGGAGCTCTCCATCTTTGGATAAGCGGTACACTGCATTATCTACTGTTGATGCAACGATAGAATCTTCTACATACACCATATCGGACATTATGGGTGAATTCGTTGGTCTGGACCATAATAATTCACCACTAACGCGATGAAAAGCATACACGACACCTGATGTGTCAGCTACATACATTCTATCCCCTTGCATTAAGGGTTGACTCTGAACACTTCCTTCTGTCGTATATTTATTGATCTGTACCCCTGTGGATTCTTCAAAAACCAATACATCTGGACTGCTACTTACTCCTAAATAAATCCCATCGCTGAACAAAATAGGTTGTCCATACTCTGCTCCAACAGCAACTTCTTCTTGAATTGGTTGCGCCCATGCCAACACAGGATATGTCGTTTGAGAATCAAGAGACCATGGTATCAATCCCATCAACCACATAGAATCCATGTCTACAACCTATCAAGGAGCAGCTGATATTCTTCGACAAATCTTGTTGGGGTAATATTGGACAGAGTATTCTTAGCAGACTCCTTATCACCCAAGCTATCTTGTAAAATAGCCAAGTGTAAATGTCCATACTCTACGAAAAAGTCCTGTTTATCATTCGACTGTGTGAACTCTTGGAGTACTGAAATCCCTTTCTCTTTTTCTCCCTTTTCTAGGTATACTTGTGAAAGTTGTGAAGCGACAAGCCATTTTTGTGTTGGGGTTAATGGCAACGTTTTTGCTGTTTCAAAAGCATTTATCGATGCATCTAACTCTTTAACCGTTCTCCAGATCTGTCCGAGTTTGAGATAGCCAAAAACCTTTGTCTCCCCTTCAAGTTTTTCGACGGTATCAGATAATGACACGGCTATTTCACGTAATGCAGAAATTCTCATCAATGAAAGCTCTTCATTATTCAATGCATTGCCAAGTTCGCTTGTAGCATAAAAGGATGCTCTATCAAAAGGATATGGCTTTACGAACGAAGCGGAAGGAAAGACTGCATCTATACTAAAGAATAATGTTCGTGCAAAATATAATTCTTCATTCATCTCTCTTGCTTTCATTTGCAGCTGGATAGACTCCATGATTTTATTGGGATCTGTTTGACTTTCCTCAACTTGATCAACAGCTCTTCTAAAATCAGCATCTAATGAAATAAAATTTGCAAGAGTATTATTTTTTTCGGATAGTGATTCACTTGCTTTTGCCAACAAAGAACTATTGGACCGTAGTGTTTCTTCTTGAGAGGATTCATATAGACCATATACCAACGTACCCAGCAGAAAAGCACCCAAGACATACAATAGTTTTTGCCAATTTCCCATAAAAAGATCATAGATCTTCATTTGGGTTTTTAATATGACGTCTTCTTCTTCTTCATCCAGAAAAGGATCATTCAATACAGGCTTATCGTTTTCTTCAGACATATATGTCTCCACGTAGTTATGTGCTGATTATAATCGAAGCACTTCTGCAATTACAGAAGAAAAACATCACACTTCGATATATTCGAAATTTACGAGTTAGCCAATAACATCTTTGTTACACTTGCGCGATAGCGATCTGCACCATCCAGAAGCAATGGATCTTCCACCCAATAACCAGCCAATGAAAGCGCGGCATGAACCCAAAAGAAACTGGTTTCAAATAATGCCATTGACTTTGTATTATCCAAACGAAGTTCACAAACCGGACGACTTTCACGCGACATCAAATCTGCAAATGCATCCAGTAGATTATTTTGGACATTCCAAGCACGGGCAGTCAATGGAGATGGTTCTTCCAGATTGGGAACTTGAGAAGAACAAAGAATCGTAAGTTGCTCTCTTGGAGATGATAACAGTTGTTGGATTACACCTTCATCACAAATCGA